>NZ_JAMYOL010000011.1:0-215419 GCF_040319815.1 Mesorhizobium sp. M0854 | reverse complement strand
GGACGGCTCCCTTGTTTGAGATCTCAACGAACTCATTCTGGCACATCCGATGCCGTCGGGCGCCGTCCACCCCATCATGCCGTGATGTCGGGCGAAACGCGCAAGCGGTCGAGAATAAGCGTTACGCAGAGCGGTGCGGAGGGAGCCATTTTCAGCACCGTTGCGGAGCGGGAAGATAATGGCATGGATCCTAGGGTCTGCGCCGCGTCGCTTCGCTCCTTGCTTCGCCCTATGATGACGAAAGCGTGGTGGGGCGCTCCCGATACGCACGCCGCTTCGCGGCGGTTCCGCCCTAGGATGACAAAAGCGCGGTCACCCTCACCCGGCCTCCGCTTCGCTCCAGTCACCCTCTCCCCGTTGGGGAGAGGAGGGCGCTTACCCGGCGAGGCCTGCTAGATGGACTCGTTTCGCGACAAGATCGTTCCGGTGACCTCGATCCTCCTGGGCGTTGTCGTCGTCTGGTACGTCATGGCCGTCATCCTCAACACGCCGTTCCAGCGCGATCTCGACCGCCGCGCCAATCAGACACCGGGTATTGTGGAATTCATCGGCAAGACGCTGGCGCAGCCGAAGCCGACGCTGCCGGCGCCGCATCAGGTGGCGGTGAATTTTTTCGAAAACACCTTTCTGCGCAGCATCACCTCGAACCGCAGCCTTGTCTACAATGCCTGGGTGACGCTGTCGTCGACGCTGCTCGGCTTTGCTTTCGGCACGGCGCTCGGCATCGTCATCGCCGTCGGCATCGTGCATGTGGCGACGCTCGACCGCAGTCTGATGCCGTGGATCATCGCCTCGCAGACCATTCCGATCCTGGCGGTGGCGCCGATGATCATCGTCGTGCTGGCGGCGATCGGCATCACCGGGCTTATCCCGAAGGCGCTGATCTCGACCTATCTGTCGTTCTTTCCGGTGGCAGTCGGCATGGTGAAGGGACTGCGCTCGCCCGAGCTTACCCATCTCGACCTGATGCACACCTATAATGCCAGTGCCTCGCAGACCTTCTGGAAATTGCGGGTGCCGGCTTCGGTGCCGTTCCTGTTTACCTCGATGAAGGTGGCGGTGGCCGCCAGCCTGGTCGGCGCCATCGTCGGCGAGTTGCCGACCGGCGCCGTCGCCGGCATCGGCGCCAAATTGCTCGCCGGCGCCTACTACAGCCAGACCATCGACATCTGGTCGGCTCTGGTTGCCGGGTCGGTGGTCGCGGCGCTGCTGGTGATGGTCGTCGGCATCGCCGGGCGCCTTGTCGACCGCGCCATGGGCGGGAGGCCGGCATGAGCTCCATCCTGAGCCTTTCCTCAATCACGCCTCGATCCTGGCAGGGGTATGCAGCGCTTGTCCTGCTTGCCGGCGCGCTGCTTCTTTGGCCGCTCGTCAGCGCTACGCCCGGTTACGGCATGGCAACTGCGGTTTTGATTTTCATTTTGCTGCTCGTGGCAATCGAGGCCGACAACTTTCCACCGATGATCGGGGTGGTGTTGCTGTTCCTTGGCGCGCATGGCGCAGCGTGGATGCTGCTCGCCGGCATAACCGGCAATGAGGGCAGCGCTCGCGCATCCTTCTATCTGCTGCTCGTCGCGGCGTGGTTTTTGGCCTGGCGCTGCGTAACGATCTTGTCGTCGTTTCGCCCGACGTCGCGCTGGGCGTCAACCGCCCTGCGCCTGATCATTCCGGCCATCTTCGGCGCCTGGATCCTGATCATCTGGGAGGCGGTGACGCGTGGTGCCGGCATTCCCTTCATCCTGTTGCCGCCGCCAAGCGCCATCGGTGCACGCATCGTCGGCTCGCTGCCGGTGCTGGGGGCCGATGTCAGGCAGACCATCTTCAAGGCTGTTATCTTCGGCTATGTGGTGGGGAGCAGCGCCGGCTTCCTCGTTGCCATCGCCGCCGACCGGGTGCCGTTTCTGCGGCGCGGGCTTTTGCCGATCGGCAATATGGTGTCGGCGCTGCCGATCATCGGCGTCGCGCCGATCATGGTCATGTGGTTCGGCTTCGACTGGCAGTCGAAGGCAGCGGTGGTCATCATCATGACCTTCTTCCCGATGCTGGTGAACACCGTCGCCGGGCTTGCCGCCTCCGGCCATATGGAGCGCGACCTGATGCGCACCTATGCCTCGAGCTACTGGCAGACGCTGTTCAAGCTGCGGCTGCCGGCGGCGGCACCCTTCATCTTCAATGCGTTGAAGATCAATTCGACGCTGGCGCTGATCGGCGCCATCGTCGCCGAGTTCTTCGGCACGCCGGTGGTCGGCATGGGATTCCGCATTTCGACGGAAGTCGGGCGGATGAACATCGACATGGTGTGGGCGGAAATCGCAGTTGCAGCACTTGCGGGTTCGGTCTTTTATGGCGTGGTCGCTCTTTTCGAGAGAGCAGTCACGTTTTGGCATCCCTCTGTCCGTGGTGGATAGGGGCGGTGGGTTTAGGGCGCTAACTTCAGAGGGTAAAAACATGAAAAGACTTGTTGTTTCGATGCTGGCCGGCGTGATGTCGCTTGCCGCGTTCCAGGCGATGGCCGCGGACAAGGTGACGCTGCAGCTGAAATGGGTCACCCAGGCACAGTTCGCCGGCTATTATGTCGCCAAGGCCAAGGGCTTCTATGAAGCCGAGGGCCTCGACGTCGACATCAAGCCCGGCGGCCCGGACATTGCGCCAGAGCAGGTCATCGCCGGCGGCGGCGCCGACGTCATCGTCGATTGGATGGGCGGCGCGCTGGCTGCGCGCGAGAAGGGCGTGCCGCTGGTCAACATCGCCCAGCCGTTCAAGAAGGCCGGCATGGAGCTGGTCTGCCCGAAGGACGGTCCGGTCAAGACAGAAGCCGACTTCAAGGGCCACACGCTCGGCGTCTGGTTCTTCGGCAACGAGTATCCGTTCTATGCCTGGATGAACAAGCTTGGCCTCAAGACCGATGGCGGGCCGGACGGCGTCACCGTGCTCAAGCAGAGCTTTGACGTGCAGCCGCTGATCCAGAAGCAGGCGGATTGCATTTCGGTCATGACCTATAACGAGTACTGGCAGCTCATCGACGCCGGCTACAAGCCGGAAGAGCTGACCGTCTTCAACTATTCCGCCATGGGCAACGATCTGCTCGAAGACGGGCTCTATGCCCTGGAGGACAAGCTCAAGGATCCGGCCTTCGAGGACAAGATGGTGCGTTTCGTGCGCGCTTCGATGAAGGGTTGGAAATACGCCGTCGACCATTCCGACGAAGCGGCCGGCATCGTCATGGACAATGGCGGCCAGGACGAGAATCACCAGAAGCGCATGATGGGCGAAGTCGCCAAGCTGATCGACAATGCCGATGGCAAGCTCGATCCGGCGACGTACGAGCGCACCGCCAAGGCGCTGCTCGACCAGAAGATCATCAGCAAGGAGCCTACCGGCGCCTACACGACGGCGATCACCGACAAGGCAATCAAATAGGGCTGTCAAACTGGCTTGTAGCGGAAAAGGGGCGGGCGACCGCCCCTTTTTAGTGGGAGGTAAAATAAACGTTACCGGCGGAAACATCCGCTCGCAAAATCGTTGTGCCGGTGCATCCGCCTCAAGGGTGTCACAACGGAGGTTTCCATGCGCATCCAGTCCTTCACGCCGATGCTTTCGGCGCTGGCCATTTCTGCAGCCATCTTCTCTGCTTCACCGGCCTTGGCCGAAACCATGAAGATGACGGCGACGCTCGATGGTGCTCAGCAGAACCCGCCCGTCACCACGAAGGGCAAGGGCACCGCCACGCTCAGGTTCAACACCGCCACCAAGAAACTCAGCTGGACCGTGAGATATTCCGGCCTCAGCGGGCCGGCGAAGGCCGCACACATTCACGGCCCGGCGGCAAAGGGTCAAAACGCCGATCCGGTGGTGCCGTTCGAAGGCAAGCTGAAGAGCCCGATCAAGGGTTCGGCGACATTGACCGATGCCCAGGCGACCGATCTTGAGGCTGGCAAATATTACGTCAACATCCACACCGCGGCCCACGCGGACGGCGAGATCCGCGGCCAGATCGAGAAGGCCAAATAGGCAGATCACGACGACAAAACAGGGCAATCATCCTGTTTTGTCAGGCCTTGTCGCGAATCTGGGTCATAGTGCGGGTCGGCGTGATGGCTTCAGGGTCGAGCCGGATCTCTACGATTGACGGCTTGCCGCTGGCCCGCGCTCGCTCGAAGGCCGCCGCGAAGTCGGCGGTCTTTTCCACCGTCTCGCCATGGCCGCCATAGGCACGAGCCAAAGCAGCAAAGTCGGGATTCTTCAAGTCCGTGGCGACGACACGGCCGGGATATTCGCGCTCCTGATGCATGCGGATGGTGCCGTAGATGCCATTGTTGACGACGATGACGATGATCGGCAGCCCGTATTGCACGGCGGTGGCGAATTCCTGGCCGTTCATCAGGAAACAGCCGTCGCCCGCGAAGGCGATCACGTCGCGGTCGGGGAAAAGCTGCTTGGCGGCGACCGCCGCCGGCGTGCCGTAGCCCATCGAGCCGGATGTGGGTGCTGCCTGCGTGCCGAAACGCCGGAAGCGATGGTAGCGATGCACCCAGGTGGCGTAGTTGCCGGCGCCGTTGGTGAGGATGGCGTCGTCCGGCAGCATCGTTTCGAGATAATTCATGATCGGCCCCATCTGGACGGCGCCGGGGCCGCTCTCCGGAGGCGTCGACCAGTCGAGATAGGCGGCGTGCAGCTTCGCTGCCTCAGCCGCCCAGACCGGCGTTGCGGCCGGCTTGCGTCCGGCAAAGGCTTCGACGAAAGCGGCAGGCGAGGCATTGATCGCCAGCGCCGGCCGGTAGACGCGGCCGAGTTCGCCGGCGTCGGCATGGATATGGACCAGCGTCTGGTCGGGGTAGGGACTCTTCAGCAGCGTGTAGTCGGATGACGGCATCTCGCCCATACGGCCGCCGATCAGCAGCACGAGGTCGGCCTGCTTGATGGCGGTTGCTACCTTGGGATTGATGCCGATGCCGACATCGCCGGCATAGTTCGGGTGGAGATGGTCGAACAGCATCTGGCGGCGGAAGGAGCAGCCGACCGGCAGCGACCAGGCTTCGGCTATCGTCGGCATCCGTGCAACGGCCTGCGCGTCCCAGCGCGTACCGCCGAGGATGACGAAGGGCCGCTTTGCCTGGTTGAGCAACAGTTCCAGTGCGTCGAGCTCGACTTCGCCAGGCCGCGTCTCGACAGGGGTATAATGCCGGGCGTCCGGTGCCTCCGCGAGGCTGGTCAGCATGTCTTCGGGCAGCGAGATGACGACCGGGCCCGGGCGACCGGACGTCGCCACCGCAAAGGCGCGTGTGACGAATTCGGGTATGCGTGCGGCGTCGTCGATCTCGACCACCCATTTGGCGATATCGCCGAAGAACCTGACGTAGTCGACCTCCTGGAAGGCCTCGCGCCCCTTGGCGTGGCTGGCGACCTGGCCGATGAACAGGATGAGGGGGACCGAATCCTGCATCGCGATGTGAATGCCGGCCGAGGCATTGGTGGCGCCTGGGCCGCGGGTGACAAAGCAGATGCCGGGCCTGCCGGTCAGGCGGCCATGGCAGTCGGCCATCATTGCGGCACCGCCCTCCTGGCGGCAGACGATTGTGCGGATCGGTGAATCATGCAGCGCGTCGAGCACCGCCAGATAGGATTCGCCGGGTACGCAATAGATACGGTCCGTTCCGTTGGCTTCGAGCGCATCGACGATGAGTTGTCCGCCGGTCTTCATTTTCCTGACCTCTCCAGTTCGGCAAGGATTTCTTCGGTGTGTTCGCCGAGACGCGGTGACGGACGTTCATAGACCAGCGGCGTGCCGGACATGACCATCGGCGCCCGCACCGA
This sequence comes from Mesorhizobium sp. M0854, assembly GCF_040319815.1. NCBI lineage: Bacteria > Pseudomonadati > Pseudomonadota > Alphaproteobacteria > Hyphomicrobiales > Phyllobacteriaceae > Mesorhizobium > Mesorhizobium sp. M0854. The sequence goes on along the minus strand of NZ_JAMYOL010000011.1, from coordinate 209,605 downwards.
GGGCAAGAGATTGCCATGGCCATCATCGAGGTCGAGCCGCATGCCGCGCGCGATGGTCTGCGGGTCGGCAAACATCTGGCCGATGTTGTTGATCGGGCTGGCCGGCACTCCGGCAGTCTCAAGTCTGGCCAGCAACGGGTCGCGATCGAAGGCTTTCAGCGCCTCGATCATATGCTCGCGCAGCTTTGCCCGGTTGGCGACGCGGGCGGGATTGGTGGCGAAGTCAGGGTTCGACGCCAGCTCATCGAGGCCGACGGCAGCGCAGAACTTTGCGAACTGGCCATCATTGCCGACCGCCAGGATGATGTGACCATTCTTTACCGGCACCACTTCGTAGGGCGCGATGTTCATATGCGCATTGCCCATCTGCACCGGCGACTGTCCGGAGACGAGATAGTTGAGGTTCTGGTTGCCGAGCGTCGAGATCTGGGTGTCGTAGAGCGCCATGTCGATATGCTGGCCTTCGCCGGTCTTCTCGGCATGGCGAAGCGCCGCCTGGATGGCGATGACCGAATAAAGCCCGGTGAAAACATCCGAAATAGCGACGCCCGCCTTTTGCGGTTCGCGGCCGGCTTCGCCGGTGATCGACATCATGCCGGCCATGCCCTGGATGATGAAATCATAGCCGGCACGCGGGGCGTACGGTCCCGACTGGCCAAAACCGGTGATCGAGCAATAGATCAGCCGCGAGTTGATTTTCCTCAGGCTGTCATAGTCGAGGCCGTATTTCTTCAGTCCGCCGACTTTGAAGTTTTCGATCAGCACATCCGATGTCGCGACCAGCCGGCGCACCGTCTCGGCACCCTCGGGCGTCGAGAAGTCGATGGCAATGGAGCGCTTGCCGCGGTTGCAGGAATGGTAATAAGCGGCCGAAAGGTTCTCGCCGTCATGGCCGATGACGAAGGGCGGTCCCCATTTGCGGGTGTCGTCGCCGCCGTCCGGGCTCTCGACCTTGATCACGTCGGCGCCGAGGTCGGCAAGCAGCTGTCCGGCCCATGGCCCGGCGAGGATGCGTGCGAGTTCGATGACGCGGATGCCTTTGAGCGGAGGCTCAGTCATGGATCACCGTGGTTGATCGAAAGCGCAGCCTCTATCAATCCCGCGCGCCGCTGTCACGGCCCTTGCAATGGGCCAGTATCACTGTGCCCTCAGCACGCGGTCGGCCCAGGCGGCAAAATCCTCCATGATGATGTCTCGGTTGACGTCGTTCAGGCTTTCGTGGCGGGTTTTGGCGTAAACCTTTGAAACGAGATTCGAAAAACCCATCATGTGCATCCGGCCGGCAAGATGGCTGACCGCCTTGCCGCCGTCCGAGGCCGGATCTTGCTCGCCTCCGACCAGATTGACGAACAGGTCGCGCCGCACGCCGGAAAAATTGCGGTCGCTGCCGCAATGCAGCGTCATCATGACGATGTCCTGCCACATCGACACCGATGCATCCCAGCCGCAAAGCGGGTCGGCGATGTATTTCTCGACTTCAGCGGCATCGCGCGACAGCCAGTCGAACGGCGTCCGGTGATTGGGCACCGCCTTGCCCCAGGCCCGGAACGTCAGCCGGGGCAGCAGGCGCGACGGCACGTCTGAGCCAAGCCGGAACTTTTCCCAACCAAGCATGGCCAGCGCGATTTGGCCGAGCAGTCCGGCCGAGAAATTGCCGTTCCAGATCGCGGCGGCATGGATGCGCGCCGAGTGGCGGAGGACAAAGTTCAGCGAGACCGACGCGCCCAAGGAGTGACCGAAGATGATGACCGGCAGGCCCGGCTGTTCCCTGGCGATGAGATCATGGACTGCGGCGACATCGGCGATGACCTTGGCACCGCCATCCGCATCGGCGAACCTGCCAGGTGGCGCGTCGGGCGCCTTGGTGGCGCCGTGGCCACGGTGGTCGTGCGCGTAGACCTGATAGCCGCGCTCGCCAAGGAAATCGGCGAAACGGGCATAGCGCGCCGCGTGCTCGGCCAACCCGTGATTGACCTGGACAATGGCGCGCGGTTGGCCGATGGCGTGTTTCACATAAAGGTTGAGCTCGGCGCCGGTCGGCGATGCCAGCATCCTCTGCTTGTCAAATGGCATGTCTCGCTCCCGTCGGCGACTGTTGGGCGACGCAGCGATCGACGTCAAGGACGTAGGGTACCCATTCGACGGTAGTTGACAGCATGCTGTCAATGTGATTACATGACAGCATGCTGTCAAATGGTCGGCGGCAGATTGGGGGTATGACTATGAAAACCACCGGGGCCATTTCGCGGCGTGCAATCTTGCTGGCGGGCTTCGCCTTCACGACGGCCACCCTGTTGTCAGGGATTGCTGCGTTCAGTCAGGATACCAGGGAGAGATGACCATGATGACGTCCACTGTTCCAGGCCCGCAAGGCCAGCTTGCCACTTATAGGATCAACGCCGGCAATGGCCTGCCGATCATGTTCCTGCATGGGGATTGCAGCCGCGCTTCCCACTGGGACCGGGTGATGCAACTCTCCGTCGAAGGCCGCGAGGCGGTAGCCTTCGATTTTCGCGGTCATGGCGCCTCCGCGCCGGCGCAGGATGGTGACTATGGTTATGACGGTCGCGCAATGGATGTCGGTGCCGTGGCCGACGCGTTTGGCCTGAAGCGGTTTCTCATTGTCGCGCACAGCGGCGGTGGTGGCGTGGCGCTCGCTTATGCCGCCAGCCATGCCGACCGGGTAGCCGGTGTCTTGCTCGTCGACCCGGCGACCGATCCTCGTGCGCTGCCGCAGGCGATTCGTGACGGCTTTGTCCGCGATCTGGCCGGTCCGCAAGGCCGTGATGTCCTGAACGCCTATTACACGTCGATTGCCGGCCCTAACGCGGCTGTTCGCCAGCGTGTTCTGGCCGATGCGGCAGTGGTCGATCCGGCGGCGAGGGCAGGTGTCGGCAAGGCACTGGCCGAATGGAACCCGGAGCCGGCAGTCGATGCGTATCGCGGGCCTATGTTCGTATTGGCTACCGAGGCCAGTGACACTCCAGCCGCGCTCTACCGGCTGCGCACGGACATTCCGCGCCAGATCGTGGCGGGCAGCGGCCATTGGGTGATGCTTGACAAGCCCGAGGTCGTAGCCGAAGCCGTTAATAATTTCGTCGCGACCATCGAGGCCGGCCAGAAATGACGACCAGGACCGAAGCGGCAAATGTGCTCACCGAACTGGTGCTTGCCGTGTTCAGGATGAACGGCAGTTTTCTGGATGCGGCCGACCGGCTGGCCGCTCCAATCGGGCTGACGGCAGCGCGCTGGCAGGTTTTGGGTGCAGTTTTGAAGGAGCCGAAATCTGTGGCCGACATCGCCCGCGACATGGGTCTCGCCCGTCAGAGTGTACAGCGGCTTGCCGACATACTGGCTGCGGAGGGGCTTGCCGCCTACGCCGACAACCCGGCGCATCGCCGCGCCAAGCTGTTGTCGATAACCGATGCCGGCCGGGCAGCGGTCAAGAATATCGGCACACGCCAGCATGTTTGGGCGAACCGCGTTTCGGAGGGTATGGACGCCGACGCGCTGAAAGCCTCGCTTGATCTGCTGCGCACCCTGACGGAACGGGTGGAGGCGGGCGGATCCTGATCGACCACGCGGGAGCCGTCTCAATGCGCTGGCGATTGTTTTTACGGCCGGCGAAAGAAATCGTAATTCTGACATGTCGCAAGTTTCTAGCTTGCGGCGTGAATCACGAGGAGTGCCGGAATGCGGATTTGGGCGATATGGGGGGCGGTGTTTCTTGCGTTTGCTGGCGCAAGCGCGGCGCGGGCCGATGTGAAGATGACCGGCTCTTTCGTCGCCGATGCCGCCTGTCCGGCAACGCAGGCGATCAAGAGCGGCAAGAATCCCGGCAATGTCTCGACCGCGGCTGGTCAGAGTTATGATCTGCTGGCCGGCAACAAGGACGCGCCCACCCACTACCTCATTCGCGTGCCGGGCGCCGATCCGGAGCGCCGCTGGGTCAAGATCAGCTGCGGTCACGTTTCGGGCGGCAGCGCGTCGACGGTGCCGGCTGCACCGGCGCCTGCCGAGCCGAACAAGCCATTGGCGTCCGGAAAGCCGGAATATGTCTTCGCGCTGAGCTGGCAGCCGGCTTTTTGTGAGACCAAATCCGGCAAAACCGAATGCCGTGCGCAGACCGCCGCCGGTTTCGAGGCGACCCACTTCACCTTGCATGGGTTGTGGCCGCAGCCGAACGGAAATTTCTATTGCCAGGTCGCGGCAAGCGATAAGGCGAACGACGATCCGGCACACTGGCGGGATTTGCCGCCGGTCACCCTTGACCCGAAAACGCGAGCGGAACTCGACCAGGTGATGCCGGGCACCGCGTCCGCCCTCGAAAGGCATGAGTGGATCAAGCACGGCACCTGCTACGGCAAGAGCCAGCAGGAGTATTTCGCCGACGCCTTGAACCTAATGCGCGCGATGAATGCGTCGCCGGTGCGCGATCTCTTCATCAAGAACATCGGCAAGCAACTGACATCCGATCAGATCCGCAGCACCTTCGATAGTGCCTTCGGCAAAGGCGCGGGCGACCGGGTCCGCGTGTCCTGCGTGGTCGATCCCTCGAACGGCAGGCGGCTGATCGGCGAACTGACGCTCGGCCTGACCGGCCCGATCGCTTCGAACGCTTCGCTCGGTGCCCTGCTGCTTGCCTCGGCGCCGACAGCCAAGGCCGGCTGCCCGAAGGGCGCGGTCGATGCCATCGGGTTCCAGTAAACAGGCCGTACGCGACTGTCGCTTTGCGCCGGGGATGGTATGATCCCGGGGTTATCATTCGCAGGGGGTGGCGATGAGTGGTATGACGGGCGGCGCGCTGGCGCGGCTGGCGTTCTGGGCCAAGGGCATGACGGCGATCCGCGACGGCCATATGGAGTGGCCGGGCTTTTCCTACACCGAAGTGGAGTGGGCGCGCATGACCACGCTCGCCAAACCCGTCGGCAGCGGCACCTACCAATTGTTTACGCTGGTCAACGCGGCGATCTTCATCGCCATCGCCGCGCTCGGGATGTTCTGTGTCTTCCTGCCGCTGGCGGCGCTGCTGTTCCCGGTACCGGCCGAAACCAGTGCGCTCAAGTTTTCGCTGCTCCTGGCGGCATGCGCCTTCCTGATCATCGGCATCGGCCTGCCGATTTCGCTGCGTCTTTCGACCACGCTGGTGGCGCCGAAGGCAATGCGGGCCGCGCTTGTCGCCGTGCCCGGCGACCAGGCGCTTGCGGCAAAAGTGTCATGGCAGATCAACCGGATCACGCTCGTGCTCTGCGGCCTGCTGGTGCCGGGCATTCTTCTGTTCATTGCCTACGATGTCGAAGCCGGCCCGATTATTACCGCGTTGAAATGGCTGGCGATCGCGCTGATGGCGGTTTCGGTTGCGATCGGCGGATGGCAGCGGCGCAAACAATCCTGATTGAGCCAATCGCAGGCCTGGGCAGCGTTACGCGCCGGCGCTGCGCTCCGGCCTGGTCCATGTGTTGCGGGCGTCTGCTTCGTTGCCGCCCGGTTCGCCGACAACGCGATCGCGTCCCGTGGATTTGGCCTTGTAGAGACGCTGGTCGGCCAGCGCAAAGAGATCGGCAAGGCAACGGGTCGTCTCGCTGACCGTCGAGATGCCGGCGCTGACGGTAATGTCGAACCGGCTGGTGCTCGCGGACGTCTTGACCGCTTGCCTGACGGTTTCACCCAGCAGCCTGGCGAGCGGCTGCGGACGCCAGCCGAGGATGGCGAATTCCTCACCGCCGATCCTGAACAATTGATCTTCGGTCCCGACAAGTTCGCCAAGCAAAATCGCCAGGGCTTTCAGCACCTTGTCTCCCTCGGCGTGGCCGAAGCGGTCGTTGATCGATTTGAAGTGGTCGACATCGATGATCAGCAGGCTGAGCGGCCTGGCGGTCCGCAGGCTGGCGGCGACGGCGGCCTCGCCATCGCTGTCGAAGCGCCCCCTGTGCAGGAGGCCGGTGAGGCCGTCGCGACCAACATGCTCGACCAGCGCCTCATAGCGCTCGCGATAGGTCAGCGTGTCGAAAATGTCGGAAAGCCCGCGCGGCGCCGGCACCTGCCGCGCCTCGAACCACCTGATATAGGCGACCAGCATGGTGCTGTAGACCAGGGCCGCTGCCATCTTGGCAAACCAGCCGCCGAAGAACACCGCGACCGGCGCACCGGTGACGAAATGCAGCGCCGTGAAAAAGCCTGCCTGGTCGAAGGTGAGCACGCAGGCGACGGAGACCAGGATGCGGGTGAAAAGCGCCTTGCGCAGGTATTTGCCGAGCTTTTCATAGAGCAGAATGATCAGGATGGCATCGACGAACAGCAGCGTCGTGCCCCACACCATCAGCCAGCCCATCTCATCGATGAAGCCGATGTCGGGAAGCTTGCCGTCGGGCAGCGGTGCGATGTCGTGCAGGCGCAGGATCAGCACGAGCCCGACCATCAGGGCATTGCCGAGCAGCAGGCCGTAAATCGGCTGCCGGACAGTTGCCGCGTCCTCCTTGATGTAGAGCAGGAGAAGCATCACCAGCTTGCCGGAAAACAGCACGGCCGAACCCGGCGATACCATGCCGAACGGCAGCGCGACGTAGAAGACGCTGGCGAGATAGGTTTCCAAGAAATGCATGACGCCAAGGGCGCAAACAAAGACGCCGAGGCCGATGCGGCCCCTGAACCGGAAAAGCGTGACCATGATGCCGAAATAGAGAACCGCTTCGGCAAAAAGCAGGAAACTGTTCAACACGGCCCGATCTCTCTCCCCGAAATCGCGGCTGCCAGCGATTTCCCATCCAACATTGTTTGACGCGGAATGGTTAACCGGAGCTTTCGCCTGGGCGCCGGCACGAAATGAAGCGGCTAAGCGTTTGCGGGTGCGACCAAATCCGCCTGGAGCGGGTCATCGTTTCACGGAACCGCTGAACCGCTCCATCTTTTTTGTTTTGACGCAATTCCGGACGGAAAACCGTTTCACGCTTTTCCTGGAATTGCTTTAGGGCCAAAACTGTTTGCCGTTCGCGGCCGCATCGCTTACATAGCCCCCAACTTCCATCCAATCCGACATCAGTCGACTTTTCAGGGAAAGCGCGCGTGGCACGCCAGTTCATCTATCACATGGCCGGCCTCAACAAGGCCTACGGCACCAAGAAGGTGCTCGAGAACATTCATCTGTCCTTCTACCCGGACGCCAAGATCGGCATCCTCGGCCCCAACGGCGCCGGCAAGTCGACGATCCTCAAGATCATGGCCGGCATCGACAAGGAGTGGAGCGGCGAGGCCTGGCTGGCCGAGGGTGCTACCGTCGGTTACCTGGCGCAGGAGCCGGCGCTCGATCCGAACAAGAACGTGTTCGAAAACGTCATGGAAGGCGTCGCCGCCAAGACCGCCATCATCGAGCGCTACAACGAATTGATGATGAACTATTCCGACGAGACGGCGGACGAGTCGGCCAAGCTGCAGGACGAGATGGACCGGCTCAACCTGTGGGATCTCGAACAGCAGGTCGAGATGGCGATGGAGGCACTCGGCTGCCCGCCCAAGGAGGCCGATGTCACCAAGCTGTCGGGCGGCGAACGCCGTCGCGTCGCGCTCTGTCAGTTGCTGCTGCGCCAGCCCGACCTTCTGCTGCTCGACGAGCCGACCAACCATCTCGACGCCGAGACGACGGCGTGGCTGGAAAAGCATCTGCGGGCCTATCCGGGCGCGGTGATGATCATCACCCACGATCGCTACTTCCTCGACAATGTCACCGGCTGGATCCTCGAGCTCGATCGCGGCCGCGGTATCCCCTACGAAGGCAACTACACCAAATATCTCGAAGCCAAGGCCAAGCGGCTCAAGCAGGAAGGCCGCGAGGACGATGCGCGCCAGCGGGCGATCGGCCGCGAGCGCGAGTGGATCCAGTCCAGCCCGAAAGCCCGGCAGACCAAGTCGAAAGCCCGTATCCAGGCCTTCCAGGATCTGCTGGATGCAGCCGACAAGCGGCGTCCGAGCGATACCCAGATTGTCATTCCGCATGGCGAGCGGCTCGGCAATGTGGTGATCGAGGTCGAGGGCCTGTCGAAGGGCTTTGGCGACACGCTTTTGATCGACGATCTCGAATTCAAGCTGCCGCCCGGCGGCATCGTCGGCGTCATCGGCCCGAACGGCGCCGGCAAGACGACGCTGTTCCGCATGATCACCGGCCAGGAAAAGCCGGACGCCGGCACCATTCGCGTCGGCGAGACGGTCAAGCTCGGTTATGTCGACCAGAGCCGCGACGCGCTCGACCCGACCAAGACGGTCTGGGAAGAGATCTCGGGCGGCGCCGAAGTGGTCAAGCTTGGCAAGTTCGAAGCCAACACCCGCGCCTATTGCGCGTCGTTCAATTTCCGCGGCGGCGACCAGCAGCAGAAGGTCGGCAACCTGTCCGGCGGCCAGCGCAACCGCGTGCATCTGGCCAAGATGCTGAAGACCGGCGGCAATGTGCTGCTGCTCGACGAACCGACCAACGATCTCGATACCGAAACGCTGGCTGCACTTGAAGACGCGCTCGAGAGCTTCGCCGGCTGCGCCGTCATCATCTCGCACGATCGCATGTTCCTCGATCGCCTGGCGACGCACATCCTCGCCTTCGAGGGCGATAGCCACGTCGAATGGTTCGAAGGCAATTTCGAGGATTACGAGCAGGACAAGATCCGCCGGCTTGGGCCTGAGGCGGTCAATCCGCACAGGATGACGTATAAGCGGCTGACGCGGTAACAACGGATTGGTTGCAAGCGCCCCAGGCTGCTCGTAGAATTGCCGGAAGGAGATAAACATGCTTAATGTCGAGCTTCCTACCGCGCTGGAAAAACGCCTCGAGATCGTCGCAAGGAAAGCTGGCCGGACAAAACATGACGTAGTCGTTGAGGCCATTGTCGAGCAAATTCAGGATCTGGAAGACGGACTAATCGCCCTCGAGCGCCTTAACGATGGTGAAGGTGAATGGCTTTCTCTGGCCGAAGCTAAGGAACGACTGGGATTGGACGCAAGCGACCGCAGTGACGGTTGATCGTGTGGACAATTCGTGTCGAGAAGCGTGCACTGAAGGATATCTCCAGATTGCAAAGGTCCGATCAGCGTCGGATTGTGGACTTCCTGGAAAACAGGCGCGCCTCGCGCGATAATCCACGCGAACTTGGCGAAGCGCTAACAGGACCACTGGCAGGTCTCTGGAAATATCGTGTGGGCTCATTCCGAATTCTGACAAGGATCGATGATAGCGCTGTCGCGATTTGGGTGGTTCAAGTAGGCGACCGTCGCGAGGTCTATCGATGAATACAGTCGCGAAGGTGAGACCCGACTGGTCCGCCGCCCTCTACCTGAAATTCGAGGACGAGCGCACCCGGCCGGCGCGCGATCTCGTTGCGCAGGTGCCGGTGCCGGAACCGCGCCGGGTGGTCGACATTGGCTGCGGGCCGGGCAATTCGACCGAATTGCTGGTCGAGCGCTGGCCGCGGGCGCAGATCAGCGGCTTCGATACCTCGCCCGACATGATCGAGAAGGCCAGGGCGCGCCTGCCCGGTGTCAGCTTTGCCTTGGCGGATGCGGCGGCGTGGCAGCCGACCGAACCGGTCGACGTGATCTTTGCCAATGCGGTGTTTCAATGGCTGCCGGAGCATCCGGCGGTCTTCCAGCGGTTGATGGGATTTTTGGCGCCCGGCGGCGCGCTTGCCGTGCAGATGCCGGACAACATGGCCGAGCCTTCGCACCGGCTGATGCGGGAGACCGCGGCCGAGATGCCGTTCACCGAAAAGCTCGAGCGCGCGGCCCGCGCGCCGCTGCCGCCGGTCGCGTTCTATTACGACCTTTTGTCGCCATTCTCGGATCGGCTCGATATCTGGCACACGATCTACAACCATCCGCTGGCCGATGCCGAAGCGATCGTCGAGTGGGTGAAGTCGACGGGGCTGAAGCCGTTCCTCGATCCTCTCGACGAAAACGAGCGGCAGCTTTTCCTGAAGCGCTACGCGGCCGGGATCAGCGAAGCCTATCCGAAAACGGCAAGCGGCAAGGTGTTGCTGCGCTTTCCCCGTCTCTTCATCGTGGCGCGGCGTTCCGCTTAGAAACGCTTAGCTACACCCAAAAACAGCCAGCAGCGGATGCTTGACCGGCTTTCGCCGTCATGCGCATCTCGCTGGGGCACGGCCCTTTATGGGCCATGGGGGTGGATGATGACACTGAAAAAGATGGGTTTCGGCGGCAGCATTTGTGCGGCCGCTGTGCTTGCCTTGTCTCTATCGGCGGAGGCCAAGCGAGCGCGCTGCTTCACCAGCGACGACGGCTATTTCTCGTGCAGCTATCGGGCGCTGGACGATGCCGGCAGCTTTCGCATCTCGGCGCCGGGTTATCCGACCTACGTCCTGGAAATCGACGGACCGGGTTTTGCCTATGGCTATGTCAATCTCGGCCGCCGCAACGTGCCGCTGCCCGGGCAATTCGTGCGCAGCGGCGATGACGGTGCCTGCTGGAACAACCCGCAGACCAATACCAAGCTCTGCGCCTGGTAAAGACCCGTCCCAGGGACTTGATTTAAACGGGCATAAACTGGCTAGGTGCAAAAGAGGTTGCGCCGAGCTTTTTGCGGCGTCGACATGAAGCCGCAACGCCTGCGCACGGGACGAACTGGAAATGCATCGCGTCATCATCAGCGGCATCGGCGTTGAAATCCCCGAAGCCTTGATCACCAATGAGGAACTCGTCGCCAGCTTCAACGCCTGGGTGGACATGGAGAACGTCCGCCGCGAGGTGTCGGGCGAGCCGCTGGTACAGAAATCGGACAGTGCCTTCATCGTCCATGCCTCGGGCGTCCAGACCCGCCATGTCATCGAACGGGAAGGCATCCTCGATCCGACCCGCATGGCGCCGCGTTTCGCGGCGCGGCCCGACGATGCGCTGTCGCTGGAGGCCGAGTTCGGCATCGCTTCGGCCCGCAAGGCGCTCGATCATGCCGGGCTGAAGCCTGGCGACATCGACCTGGTGATCTGCTCGGCCTCGCACCATCAGCGGCCCTATCCGGCGATCGCCATCGAAATGCAGCAGGCGCTGGGCACGAAAGGAGCCGGCTTCGATATGGGGCTTGGCTGCTCTTCGGCAGCGGCGGCGTTGCACATCGCGGTCAATCTGGTGCGGGCAGGGGCGCATAAACGCGTGCTGGTGACGACGCCGGAGATCATCACCGGGCACCTCAATTTTCGCGACCGGCAGACGCATTTCATCTTCGGCGACGCTTCCGTGTCGATGATCGTCGAAGGGCTTGCCCAGGGCGAGAAGCGGCCGGGCCGCTTCGAGGTGCTGGATACGCGCGCCTGGACGCAGATGTCGAACAGCATCCGCACCAATCTCGGTTACTATACCCGCGCCACCCAGGACGATCCGTACATGATCGATCTGGAAGGCAATCTGATCAAGCAGATCGGCAACAAGGTGTTCAAGGAAGTCACCGTTGCCGGCCACAAATTCATCGTCGAATTCCTGGCCGAGCACGGGCTGACGCCGCAAGCGATCCGGCGCTTCTGGCTGCATCAGGCCAATGCGCGGATGAACGCCATGATCCTGAAACTGTCGTTCGGCCATGACGTCGACCACGACCGCGCGCCGATGGTGCTGGAGCGCCTCGGCAACACCGCCGCCGCCGGCGCCATCATCGCCCTGTCGGAGAATCATGCCGACATGAAGGCCGGCGACTACGGCCTGCTCTGCGCCTTCGGCGCCGGCTACTCGATCGGCGGCGCGCTATTGCGCATGCTTTAGATTTTTGTTTTACGCATGTCGTTGTCCCAAAACCGCTGCACACCCTCGGTTCAAGCCCGAGGGCATGCTTTTGGGCGACATGCATTAGCTCGGCGCGAACGGCACCAGCATCGGAACGCGCCTGGCATAGTCGTCGTAAGCGCTACCCAGTTCACCGCGCAGAAAACGCTCCTCCAGCCTTGCCTTCATGACGATGCCGACGCTGATGAGGATGGCGCCGGCAACGCCCCAGACAGTGCCTTTCGCCGCCATGGTGGCGAGGATCGCCAGAAGCAGGCCGGTATAGATCGGGTGGCGCACCAGCCGGTAAGGGCCGGTGTCGACGACGCGATGCGCGGCCTTGGCGGTGACCGTGGCCGACCACAGGCGGCCAAGATGCAGCCGCGCCCACCAGGCAAATGCCAGACCGGCGGCAATCAGCGCCACGCAGATCCACGCTTCGGCAAGGTTCGGCGTCCAAAGCCTCAGCGGGCCGGCATAACCGTGCGCCGGGATGAAGAGCAGGATCGTGCCGAGCACCATGACGGCGCGGGATGGAAGCTCCACCCCGAAGCCGGCGCGTTTTTCGGCCCGGTCGGCCCAGAAGGCGGCCGCGGCCCATGAAACCACCCAGAGCAGCCAGAGCTGTGCGATTGCCGATGCGGGATGCATGATAAACCTCCGCGGGCTTGACCTGATCGATATTATCAACCGATGCAGCGCGGCAGCAATGCGGCACGCTTTTGCACGAGGCTGGTTCAACCATGACGCTGGTGGTGCCGACCCGTATCAGCCGTCTTGATTGGAGCATCAACGCTTTCGACTGGACCCTATGAATCGACTTCGGCTAACTGCATCCGGCAGCTAGGAATGAAACCAATGCCGGATATGTTTCCCCAAGCCGAAACTCCGGTCGAGATCGTCCCGTCGCGAAAACTCGCCGCCAGGGTGGCGGCGCTCTATCTCGCATCATTCGATCGTTTTGAGACACGAGCGGTGGATACGCTGCAACTCGGTTTCGACGGCATTGAAGGCGATTTCCATGCCGGCACGACGCGGCGCTCCGGTGGGCGCGAACCCTGGTATTCGCGCGGCACTGAGATGCGCAACGAACGGCAATTGTCGATCGTGGCGGCGGACGAACTGGCAATCGTCGCCGAACGGATGGGCATCGCCGAGATCAAGCCGGAATGGATCGGCGCCAATCTCCTGATCGATGGCCTGCCGCGCCTCTCCATGCTGCCGTCCGGCACGCTGCTGTTCTTCAAAGGCGGCGCGACCGTCAAGGTCGACGCGCAGAACGGGCCTTGCCGGATCGCGGGCAGGTCGGTCGCCGAGAATGCCGGTATGGCCGACCATGCGGCCGGCGCGCTGCTGTTCCCGAAGGCGGCGAAGCGGTTGCGCGGGCTCGTCGCCTGGGTCGAGAAGCCCGGCACGATCGCGGCCGGCGAGGAAATTTCGGTGCGCGTGCCGGAGCAGTGGGTTTACCGGGCCTAGTCCAAAACGCGACCTCTAGTCACGGCGTATTTTGTTCTTGCTTTGTGCCGGCAGCTATGCTACTTTGCGTATAGTGCCAATTGGGTTCCAACGACCCGCCCGCGAGGCGGGTTTTTTATTTCAGGCCTTGAAATTTCCGATGCTGCCGACCTGAGGTCGGCGGGACAGCGCCCCCCTCTGTCCTGCCGGACATCTCCCCCACGAGGGGGGAGATTGGCCGTCACCTCTCGATTTCGCTAATCACAACAGTGAAGAGCGCAGAACTCGACGCGTGTGCCTGCCGTCGCTCTACGCCTCATCCTCATCGTCGAGCAGACGGGTGGCGCGCCAGCGGGTGAGCACATTGTTGGTCTGTTCGATGACGAAGAAGCGCGCGGAATCGCGGTCATAGCCTTCGGCCAGCAGCTTTTCGTAGTCGGTGTGGGCGTGGCGAATATGCGCTATCGTCGCCAGCCACACGGCAATGCTCGGCGGCAAGGTCTTCATGTGCACGGCGCCGGCATCGGCACGGATCTTTTCCATGTCGGCATAGGGCGCCAGCGGCAGCAGCGCTGTCAGTGCCTTGGCGATGGCGCGGCGGCGGCCGGTCGGCGCGCTCATCACTCCACCGGCCCTGGCTCGTCCCGCCCGGCGATGGTCGCATCGGCAAAGGCATCGGTCGAGGCGAAATAAGGCTTGATGTCGATGACCGGCGTGCCGTCGAGCACGTCGATGGCATCGAGATCGACGCGGCCGGTGTTGATGTCGACGGCAACCAGCTTTGCGACATGCAGCCCAATTGGGTTCGGCCGGGCAGGGGAGCGCAGCGAAAAGACGCCTTTCGGCTCTGTGGCATGGCGGGGTTTCTGGACAATCAGTTGCCGCGGTGCATGGTGCAGCCAGGACAGGACGATCACATGGCTGGCGCGTTCCAGCCCAAGCAGGCCATCCCGATAGAGCGGATCGATCGTGAGAACCGCCGGCTGTTCCGTCTCCCGCGCGGCCTTCATGTTTTTGGGGCAAGCCTCCCGCGTGATCCAAGGCGAAGCGATGCGGCCGATGAAGACGACATGGCCATCCGGCGGCATCGTTGCCGGGTCGGTTTCCAGGAGCTTTTCGCCGCTGCGCGTCTCGAACATGGTTCTCGCCCCGATCATGCGTCCGTTTTTGCGCGATCCGCCACGCATGCGTCATTTTCTTGTCCGGAAGCGACATAGCGCTTGCAAGCCTATCCAAACCGACATAAACATATGTTTATATCTTTTCAAAGAGAATGCTCGCATGCATGTCGCTCTCGACACGATGGTAGATACATTGAAGGCGGCGGCGGAATCCAGCCGGCTGCGCATATTGGCGCTGCTGTCGCGCGGCGATCTGACCGTTTCAGATCTCACCGAAATCCTCGGCCAGTCGCAGCCGCGCGTCTCGCGCCATTTGAAATTGCTGCTGGAGGCCGGGCTGATCGGCCGCTACCAGGAGGGCTCGTGGGCGTTCTTCCGGCTATCGGATTCCGATGCGTCGCGCGATTTCGTACTTAGGCTGGTCTCCGGCATCCGCGGCGCCGATCCGCAGGTCGAGCGTGATCTCGAACGGCTGGCCGCAGTCAAGCGCAAGCGGCAGGACCGGGCCGCCGAATATTTCTCGGTCAACGCCGCAAGCTGGGACCATATCCGCTCGCTGCATGTGCCGGATCGCGCCGTCGAAGCAGCCCTCATCAAGCTCGTCGGCAAGCGGCCGTTCCAGTCGATGCTCGATCTCGGCACCGGCACCGGACGGCTGCTCGAGATCTTTTCGCCGCTCTATCGGCGCGGTGTCGGCATCGACATGTCGCGCGAGATGCTGACGGTGGCGCGCGCCAATCTCGACAAGGCCGGCGTTTCGAATGCGCAGGTGCGCCAGGGCGACATTTTCGCGCCGCCGGTCGAACGCGACGCCTTCGATCTCGTTACCATCCATCAGGTACTGCATTATCTCGACGATCCCGCCCGCGCCATCCGCGAGGCGGCGCGTCTGTTGCGCCCGGCCGGCCGGCTGGTGATCGTCGATTTCGCGCCGCACGCGCTGGAGTTCTTGCGCGAGGAGCACGCGCATATGCGTCTCGGCTTTTCCGACCGGCAAATTGGCGACTGGTTTTCCGAGGCCGGCCTCGACCTCGAGGACAGCCAGGAATTCGAGCCGCGCGGCGGCAACGAGGCCAAGCTCACCGTCAAACTCTGGCTCGGCCGCGATCGGCGCATGCTGATTGCCGAGCCTTCCAACGACAGACAACCGGCCAATGCGTATCCGATAGGGGAAACCGCCTGATGAACCAGTTCCGCTTCTCCCGCCGCCCCGACATTGGCGACAAGGTCAGGGTTTCGTTCGAGTTCTTTCCGCCGAAAAACGATGAGATGGAAGCAAGGCTGTGGGACACGGTCACCCGGCTTGAGCCGCTCAAGCCGAAATTCGTCTCGGTCACCTATGGCGCCGGTGGTTCGACCCGCGAGCGGACGGCCCGCACCGTCAAGCGCATCCTCAATGAAACGACGCTGACGCCGGCGGCGCACATGACCTGTGTCGATGCGGCGCGTCACGAGGTCGATGCGGTGATCCGGGAGTTCGCCGATATGGGCGTCAAGCGTTTCGTCGCCCTGCGCGGCGATCCGGCCGAGGGCGTCGGCGCGGCCTACCGGCCGCATCCGGAAGGCTATGCCAATGGCGCCGAACTGGTTGATGCGCTGAAGGGCGCCGGCGATTTCGACATATCGGTCTCGGCCTATCCGGAAAAACATCCGGAGAGTCCGGATTTCGCCACCGATTTTGACATGCTGAAGCGCAAGGCCGACAACGGAGCGACGCGGGCGATCACCCAGTTCTTCTTCGACAACGATCTCTATGAGCGCTATGTCGAGCGGGCACGGCGGGCCGGCATCTACATACCCATCGTGCCGGGCATATTGCCGGTGCACAATTTCACCCAAGTCGCCAACTTCTCGGCGCGGTGCGGCGCCTTGGTGCCGGCATGGCTGGCCGAGCGTTTCGATGGGCTGCAGAACGATCCGCAAACGCATGCGCTGGTGGCATCTGCCGTGGCCGCCGAGCAGGTGCTGGACCTTGTCGAGCGCGGCGTCGGCGATTTCCATTTCTACACGATGAACCGGGCCGATCTGGTCTTCGCCATCTGCCACATGATCGGCATCAGGTCGCACGAAGTCGAGGCGGCGGGATCAGCCGCGGCGTAAGGCGGCAGGCGCCTTTTTGAAATGTCAAAGGTCGGGGGAATGCAAAAGGCCGGGCAAAATGCCCGGCCTTTTCAAATGGTTTGGAGTATTCGGTGCTGGTCTTCCCCCGCTCAGCGGCCTTATGGAAGGACGCCCATAATGAGGGCGCCGATGAATGCAAACGCAGCACAAATCATCAATGCGTTGATCGGCCTCGTCAGTCCCATGTCATAGCCTCCTCTTAAAGAGCTATGGCGAGAGTCTAGGGTCATTTGTGCCACAGGCAAGCAGAAACTTTGCTGCAATGCGACGAGATTGTGGAATTGGCGAGCTGCCGTTTGCCGTTAGGCATTGAAACTCTTTGTCAAAAGCCGGCTCGGGACCTGTGAATAATTTGTGGCAAAGCCGTGGCAGCAGCGAGAATGGCAGCGCTACCGCGGCGGAAAATCGGAATCGATTTTCGAACGACTGAAGATTCGACGCATCCTTTGCGCATCCAACCGGATGCTGCACGCTATACCAATGCGGTGGGCAACCAGCAGCGTTGTGAGATAGCCAGGACTTGAATTTTCTGCCAATTGGCAGTATATTGCCTGCCAATTGATGGAGGCCGGAATGAGTGTCGCTTATGCGGTTCGCGATCCTGCAAATCAGGCTTTGCCGGCAAATCTGGCGGATGCCTCGGCACGGGCGCGGCTCACGCCAGCGGCTGTTGCCGGCATCGTCAGGCTCGCAGACATCTGGCATCTGACCAGCACCGAGATCTGTACCTTGATCGGCGAGGTGTCGGAGAGAACCTGGTTCCGCATGAAGAAAGGCGAGTGGGAGGGCGTTCTCTCCCAGGATTCGCTGACACGCATCAGCGCCCTGATCGGCATCTTCAAGGGACTGCGGCTTCTGTTCTCTGAAGCGCTTGCCGATGAATGGGTGCGGTTGCCGAACAAAGGGCCGCTTTATGGTGGCCGGCGCCCCCTGGACGTGATGATCGAGGGCGGCATTCCGAAGCTGCTGCAGGTTCGCCAACACATCGACGCTTTGCGCGGTGGACTTTGAATGCAGATCCCGCCGCGCGCTGACATTTCCCAGCGCGACACGATCCGGCTCATTTCGACAGGCAGGCTCAAGGAACCGGTCCTGATGCCGTTGGCCAGGAATCATGGAGATTTGGAGGACCTTGCGGAGCTCGAAGGGGCCACCAGCGGCCGTCTTCAGGCGCAGCAAGGGGGATTGCCCGACCTCGATCCGCGCGAACTGGTTTTCGGGAGGCCGGGCTACACCTTCATCAATGCGGCTTTCGCTTACACCCGTCCGGGCGGCAATCGTTTCAACGATGATGCCAGGGGCGTCTGGTACTGTGGGTTCGATGCGGAAACCGCACTCGGCGAGGTCTCTTTTCATCTGACGCGCGAGCTTGCCGCAATCGAACGTTTCGAAAACGTCACCGACTACGCGGAGCTCGTTGCCGACTTCATAGGCTCGTTTCACGATCTGCGCGGTGCTGAGTTCAGCAAGGACCCGGTGCTCGATCCGGATACCGCCTTAGCCTATCCTGCCGGTCAGGCGCTGGCGAAGCAACTCCGCAAGCAAGACGCCGCGACCGGTCTTGTGTATCCTTCCGTGAGACATGTCGGCGGGACCTGCCTTGCCGCCTTCCTTCCCGATCTCGTTCAGAATCTCAGGCAAGGCGGTATCTGGCGTCTGGAATGGCAGGGTTCATCTGTTCCCGCGATCACGCCCATATAGCGCACGATCGGGAGCGACAACTTCGCTGCGCCATCTCTAACGCCGCCCGAACAGGCGACCGTCGATGGTGACGAGGCCGAGGGCGATCAGCGCCATGCCGCCGAGTTCGAACAGTTCGAGCCGCTCGCCCAGGAACAGGAAACCGAGCAGGATGGCACTGGCCGGCACGATCAGCGTGACCAGCGAGGCGTTGGTGGCGCCGGCCGAGGCGACGAGATTGAAGTAGAGGATGTAGGCGAAGGCCGTCGACAGCAGCGCCAGTGCCAGCACCGCCGCCCAGACCGGCGGCGAGGCCGAAAACAGATTGGCGGCATCATAGGTGAACAGAACGACCGGGATCATAATGATGGTCGAGCAGGTCAATTGGCCGGTGGCAATGACCGGTGACGGCACACCCTTGAAGCGGCGGGCGATCATCAGCGCAACCGCATAGGATAGCGATGCTCCGATGAGCGCGAATTTCGCCCAGACCGGACCGCCGAGCCCGGCGACGAGGCCGGGGCCTATCATCACCGCCGTTCCCGCGATACCGAGGGCGATGCCGGCAAGCTTGTTCCACGACAGCTTCTCGTCGCTGGTCAGGGCGTTGGCGAGGATCAGCGTCCAGAACGGCGTCGTCGAATTGAGCACCGAGGCGACACCGGCGCCAAGCTCGGTCTGGCCGGCAAAGATCAGCGAGAAAGGGATGACGTTGTTGGCGAGCGCCAGCAGGAAGAACAGGCCGGCATGCGGCAAGGCGAGGCGAAACGACGGGCCACGGACCGCAAGATAGAGCTGCAACGCGATCGCAGCTATGGTGACGCGGAACAGCACCAGCACCAGCGGCGGAAGTTCCGCTACCGCAATACGGGCAAAGAAGAACGAGCCGCCCCAGATGGCGCCGAGCAGCAGAAGCTGCGCCCAGTCCTTGAGCACCATCGGACCGCGCATCGTGGTGGTGGCAGCTATCGCCATTGGTCGTCCTCCCAGACGAGATGCCTTGCTCTTCAGGCGTCTGTTCACGCCATACCCGATCCGGCCGCAAGGGCCACCCGAAACCTGAGCGATGGCCTAGCTCGCTCATAACCGGCGTGCAGCACCGGCGTAGCGCCGCGAAGCCAGGGCGGCGAGACATAGAATTGTTTTCATTAGCCGCTAGCTTGGATTAATTGTGCGCAGCCTCAGTCAAGGGATTCGTCCATGCAGCGATTCGAAAATGCCCGCGAGGCAGCGCTGGCGCTTCGCCCGGACGATCCGATCTATTGCTTCCGCCCGCAGGTGCTGAAGGCGGACGCCAAACAGTTCATGGGCATGTTTCCCGGCAAGACCGCCTATGCGGTCAAGACCAATGGCGAGCAGATCGTGCTCAACGCCCTGGTCGAGGCCGGCGTCAGTGCCTTCGATGTGGCCTCGCCCGGCGAATTCGCCGCCGTGCGCGCCGTCTCGCCCGACGCCGAGATGCTCTACATGCACCCGGTCAAGGCGCAGTCGGACATCAGGCTGGCGCTGGAAAAATACGCCATCCGCGTCATTTCGCTCGACCATGAGGACGAGGTCACCAAGCTGACCAGGGTGGTGCGGGCGCTCGACATCGATCCGGGCGCGATTACCGTGTTCGTGCGCATCCAGACGAAAGGCTCGGCAGCCTACGAACTGTCGAAGAAGTTCGGTGCCGGACCGGCCAATGCGGTCGAACTCGCCGAACGGCTGAACCGGACGGGCTACAAGGTCGGGCTGTGCTTTCATGTCGGCAGCCAGATCGAGGATCCCGACACCTATGAGCGGGCGCTGGCCTCCGCCGACTGGGTGCGCAACCGCGTCGGCTTCGACATTGCCGGGCTCGATGTCGGCGGCGGCTTTCCCGCCGAATACGGTCACGATCCGAACAGCCGCAAGCCGGAAATGCCGTCGCTCGGCCAGATCATGTCGCGGCTGTCGGGCGACCTCCAGGAGTACCAGTTCGACCAGTTGCCGCTGGTGGCTGAGCCCGGCCGGGTGATCGTGGCGCGCTGCCTGTCGCTGATCGTGCGCGTGCTGCTGCGCAAGGGCAAAAGGCTCTACATCAATGACGGCATCTGGGCATCGCTGTCGGATTCATGGACCGGCAAGATCACGCTGCCGGCACGCTTCATCCCCGATCCGGCGATCCGCTCGCGCAATGGCGAGGACAAGACCATCGTGCCGTTCAAGGTCTGTGGCGCGACCTGCGATTCCGTCGACATATTGTCGCGGCCGTTCTGGCTGCCCGAGACAGTCGATACCGGCGACTGGATCGAGATCGGCCATATCGGCGCCTATTCGCTGTCGCTCAGAACACGGTTCAACGGCTTCTATCCCGACACATTCGTCGAGGTGGCGACGCCGTTCGACGAAGGCGATGCGCCGCAGGGGTTCGCCAGCCTGGAGACGATGGCGGATTAGTGGATGGTGGAATAGTGAATAGTGAATAGTGAATAGTGAATAGTGAATAGTGAATGGTGGTAGCTCTGGTGCTCAATGCGGCTCCGGTGCTATTCTTTTCACCATTCACCATTCACCATTCACCTCCTTCACAGCCTGGCCAGCAGCTCCGGCGTCGGCCAGCCGTCGACCGGCAGGCCCAGCCGCTTCTGCTCCTTGCGGATCGCTTCGCGGGTGTTGGTGCCCAGGATGCCGTCGACGGTGCCGACGTCATAGCCTTTCGCCTCGAGCTTGGTCTGTAGCGCCTTCATCTGGTCGGCGTCGAGGCCGGGTTCGGGGTTGCGCGGATCGAATCGCGGCGCGCCCCCCAGTCGGGCGGCAAGATTTGCCGCGGTCAGGGCATAGGTGAAGGACTGGTTCCACTCGAGATAGACGTCGAAATTGTCGTAGGTCAGGAAGGCTGGCCCCTTGCGACCCATGGGCAGCGCCAGGCCGGCCTTCAGGCCGTTGTCGAGAAGCGGCGTACCGTCGGGCCTTGTAACGCCCCACTGGCTCCATTGCGTCAACGGCAGCTTGTTGGTGCGTCCCGTCTGCTCCCACGGCAAATCGTCAGGCACACGGACTTCCTCGATCCAGGGCTGGTCGCGCTTCCAGCCGCGCGACTGGATCTTGCTGGCCGTGCTCATGATCACGTCCGGCGCGCTGCCGCGCAGGTCGACCAGGCCGTCGCCGTCGCCGTCGACGCCGTGGCCGAGATAGTCGGAAGGCAACATCTGCGTCTGGCCGATCTCGCCGGCCCAGGCACCGGTGACGTCGGCCGGCACCACGCCGCGATCGATCAACATCAGCAGCGGCACGATCTGCGGCCGGAACAGCTGCGGACGGCGGCAGTCATGCGAGAGGCTCACCAGCGCGTTCAGCGTATGAAAATCGCCCTGCACGGCGCCAAAATCGGTCTCCAGGGCCCAGAAGGCGGCGATGACCGGCGCCTGCACGCCGTATTCGCGATCGGCGCGGACAAAGACCTCGGCATATTTTTGCAGATTGGCCGCACCTTGCTTCAGCCGATGGGACGAGATCATGCGGTTCGAGAATTCGATGAAGGTCTGGGTGAAGACGCCCTGGGCGCGGTCGCGTGCCAACGCCTTCTCATCGAGGGTGGCGTTTTCCAGCGCATCAAGGCCGGCAGCGCCGACGCCGGCCGCCCTGGCCTCCGCCGCCACGCCGTGCTTCCATGACTCGAAATCCCCGCCGCATTGCTGTGCCGCGGCCGGCACGGCGGTCAGGAGCAGCGCCGCGAGAAGTCCAAAGCGCAATCGCATCGCTATCCTTCCAAGAAGATTACCGGCGGTTGCAGGCATTCGTCGTTGGCTGTGTCGAAAAGCAGGCGGCAGGCCTGGTGTCAACGGGTGTTCTGCCGCAACCACTTCTTCCACGCGGCTTCGGAGCCGTTGAAGACGCTGATGTCGGCGTTTCCGGCCATGCCCGGCACGACACCCGTTCCGGTATACTGCCAGAAGGTGAAGGGATGGCTGCCGTATTTCTGGCGCGGGTGCCCGGCGACGGAGCGCAGCCAGTAGGGGTAATTGCGGAAGCCCGATAAACCGTTATCTTCGAAGAAATCGACAGACGTGTAGATGATTGGCTTCTTGCCGTAGTATTTTTCGACGATTTCGAGGAACGTGCTCATCTCGCTGCGTACCGTGGCGGGATCGGGCCGCAGCTTGCAGGTCGGCGATTTCGGGTTCCATTCCATGTCGAGAACCGGCGGCATCGCCGAGCTGTCTTTGGGCACGTTCTGGATGAACCAGCGCGCCTGGGTAGCGGCCGGCGTGCAAAAGTAGAAAAAATGATAGGCGGCACGGGGGATGCCCGACGCCCTGGTGCGGCTCCAATGCTCGTTGAAAGCTTCATCGAAACGGTCTCCGCCTTCGGTTGCCTTGATAAAGGCGAAGGAAATGCCGCTGGCCCTGGCCGCCGGCCAGTCGATCGATGTCTGGTATTTGGAGACGTCGGTGCCGTGGACGGCATAGCTCCACGGTGCGCCGCTGTCCCATTCATGCGGGTCGGAATCGGCAAAACGCGGCGCGCGTACCGCAACCATCGAGGCGCTGGACGACGACAGCGATGGCGTCAGATCCTCGACCGTCGAGCAGGCACCAAGCAGCGTCAGCGTGATGAGAACCGCGAAACGGCGCATCGCTACTTCCCGAGCCGGTTTCAGCCGGCCGCTGATGGGTCTTTCCGCGGGTGCCCCTCGACCGGGCGCAGCGTGTCTGAAACCGACTTACGCGACGCGCCTGGATCTTCGTTTCATGCATTCCCAAACCGTTACGCAGTTTTGGGACGCATGCATTCAAGCCCCGCCGGACGGTCACCCCACAGGATCGCCCGGTCTATCCTAAGCGCGTCGCCTCGACGCGCTTGGCTCTTTTGTCTATGCATGTCGTTGTCCCAAAACCGCTGCGCACTTCTGGGCGACATGCACCTGTGATCGCCGATCATGGTTGATATTCGGTTGACGGCGCTCGACAAGAGCCGCGATTTTGCCGAAACAATGGCGGCAAATCGATGACATAGATCGCGCTCAGGGGAATTCGAAAAAATGCAGATCCTCCTGAAGTTCGTCAAATGGCTGCTCGGCCTGGCTGTGCTGGCCGCCGCGATACTCGCCGGCTGGCTGTATTTCGCGCCGCCGGAACTGATCCGCGTCGGTTCCGGCTATGCCGCCAAGATCGTCTGTTCGAACGTCTTCATCGCCGGGCGAGACGCCAACGACGTGCTCGCCGTCGATGTGCAGGCGCCGGGTCATCCGCTGCTGAAGCTGATGAGAGTGTCGGTCGACAAGGAGAAGGGAACGGTTTCGGCCGGCCTGTTCGGCGCGCTCGGCAAAAGTGTCGCGGTCGCCCGCGAGGGGCTCGGCTGCGCCTCGGTTCCCGACGGCGATATTGCCGCCGCCAAGGCTGTCGCCGGAGCTGCACCGACGCCGGCGCCGCTGCCCGATCTGATCTGGCCGGAGGGCGACAAGGCCGGTGCCTCGCAGGATCCCGAGGTCGCGAAAGTCCTCGACGATCCAGCCATGACCGGCGCCGGCATGCGGGCGGTCGTGGTGGTCAAGAACGGCCGCATCGTCGCTGAGCGTTATGGCGACGGCTTTTCCGAAAAGACGCCGCTATTGGGCTGGTCAATGACCAAGACCGTAAATGCGGCGATCGTCGGCACGCTGGTGAAGGAGGGCAAGCTGGCGATGACCAACCAGGGTCTGTTCGGTCCCTGGAAGGGAGATGGCCGCGCCGTGATCAGCCTCGCCGACATGATGGCGATGTCGAGCGGGCTGGAATTCAACGAGGATTATGGCGACGTCGCCGACGTAACGCGCATGCTCTATCTCGAACCGGACATGGCGGGCTTTGCCGGATCCAAGCCGCTGACCGGCGAGATCGGCAAGGTGTTTTCCTATTCGAGCGGCACGGCGGTGATGCTGTCCAGGCTGTGGCAGGACGCAATCGGCGACAAGGACAAGGCACTGGCGTGGCCGAGGACCGCGCTGTTCTATCCGCTCGGCATGCAGAGTGCAGTGCTGGAGGCCGACGAGCACGGCACCTTCGTCGGCTCGTCCTACCTCTACGCCACGGCACGCGACTGGGCGCGCTTCGGCCAGTTCCTGCTGCAGGGCGGCGTCTGGAACGGCAAGGAGATGCTGCCCGCCGGCTTCGTCGACTGGATGCGGGAACCGGCAACTGCCTCGAAAGTCTACGGCAAGGGGCAATTATGGATAGAAGGACCGGGCGACGAAGAAAACCCCGGCGCCGGCACTACCGCCGGCCCGCCCAAGGACACCTATTGGATGGAGGGGCATGATGGGCAAACGGTTGCCATCATCCCCTCGGAGCAGCTGGTTGTGGTGCGGCTCGGGCTGACGCCGGCCAGGCTCGGCTACCGGCCGCAGGCGATGGTAGCGGGGCTGGTCAAGGCGCTACACTGAGGAATGCGGCGGTCGCAGTCTTGTCTATGCGGCTGTCGCCAAAGGTTTGGCGCGATCAACACGCGCCCGCTCGTCGGGTGAATTCATAACCGTCCAAAGATCGTTACGGCGCTGGACGTTCAACCAGAAATCCGGGCTGTTGCCAAACACCCGCGCCAGAATGAGCGCGGTAGCCGCCGTCACGTTGCGGCGGCCGTTGCACAATTCGTTCACATGCTTGCGCTGGACGCTCATAGCTTCGGCCAAAGCCGCCTGTGTCAGGCCGAGTGGTTGCATGAATTCTTCCGTAAGAATTTCGCCAACCGTTGCTGGCTTGCGTGCGGTCATCAACATGTCTCACCTCACTTATATATATATATAGCTGTGGTCGTCGAGATAGATGTCCGACGCCTCGCCCCGGCCCCCGTCCCAGCGGAAGACCAGCCGCCATTGTTTGTTGACACGGATCGAATGGAAGCCTTCGAGATTGCCGCGCAACTTCTCGAAATGGTTGCTGGGCGGCACACGCAAATCCTGATCGATCGCCGCGTCGTCAATCATCTGGAGCTTGCGGAACAAGCGGCTTTCGAGATCGGACGGAATATTGCGGGAGTGGGTGTCGTCCACGAAGAAAGCCCGCAGCCATCCATCTCTAAAGCCGATGATCATCCCATGCTTCCGGCGAGGAGATAATGTACCACTCCTTGGGTCATATGGCAATGTGTGATTTAGCCAATTAACTGATTTCAGCCACGGCCCCCATTTAGTAGGATTGGAGCCCCAAAACCTTCCACGGCCAAATTGATATTAGATGGCGATCTTGATTACGGCGAGCCAGCTGTAGCCGCGATAAAGTGTTCTGAATCGAAGGCTTGCGCCGGTTCTTGCAGATTCCGAATCCAGAACCGCGCGCAACGATTCACGCGGCTCGACGTGGAATTTTTTCAGCCAGCCGCGCAACAGCGTGCGGAACCAGCCGGGCAGGGCCTCCTGCTGGCCGAAATCGACGACGTGCAGCGAGCCGCCCGGTGACAGGGCAGCAAGAGCCGCGAACACTGTCTTCTCCCAGCCGGGAATCATCGACAGCGAATACGAGACAAAAATGCGGTCGAAACTTTTGACGCCGAACAGCGCTTTCGCGTCGAAATTCGTGGCATCGCCGCGCGCCAGCGTGATGCGGCCGGAGAGGCCTGCGCGCGCGAGGGCGGCAGTGGCCGTCTCCAGCATCTCGGCCGAAATATCGAGGCCGAAGAAGCGCGCGCCGGGATAGCGGCGGGCGGCGAGGATGATGTTGCGGCCGGTGCCGCAGCCGAGCTCGAGCACGGTGCCGCCGGCCGGCACATCCAGTCCGGCGATAAGCCGGTCGCGGCCGAGCAGATAGTATTTGCGGGTCAGGTCGTAGATATGACGCTGCCAGCGGTAGACGCCGTCCATCAGCTCGGCATGGCTGGCCGGCAAGTCGGTCGTGCTCATACGGACCGCTTCACATAGAGATGGAAGCCGCCATAGATGGCCGAGCGGTCGCGCGCCGAAAACTCGCGCGAGGCGTCGTTCTCGTAGCGCCATTGGTCGAGCAGCGAATTCGAGACGCGGCCGGGCAGCAGGCTGGGTTCAGCGGCGGTGCGGAAGATGACGCGGGCGCCGGTGGAGGCGGTTCGGGTGATCTCGGCCCACAACCCGTTGAGCTGGTGGTCGGTCATCCAGTCCTGTGCATCGAGCAGCACGAAGCGATCCACCGAGCCGGCATCCTTGCGGGCGAGGAACTCGATCAGATTGGCGTGGTGGATGGCAACGCGATCGAGATTGTTGCGGATCGTCTTGTAGTTGCGCTTTTCGAGATAGGCGGGCAGGGCGGCCTCGCCCGGATTAGGGTAGCGGCGGGCGAAAGCCTGCCAGGCGAAATAATTGGTCTTCAGCGGAAAGTCGCAGGCGAGCTTTTCCAGTCGTGCCTTCAGCACGCTGGCCATGGTGCCGTCACCGGAGGTGATCAGCGAATCGTACTGGGCCGGCGGAATGCCGAGGCCGAACAGCGAAGCCTTTCGCGAGGTCGCCCATTTCAGCAGCGGTTTTTCGAAGACCGGCGCCAGCTCTTCGTCGAAGAAGCGGCGCTGATCGGCGATGCTCTTGGCGTCCATGATGCCGGCCGGGTCCACGCCAAAAAATTTTGCGGTGCGATGGCCCATGGCGATGAACAGGCCAAGCAGGCCGGTCTGGTAGAAATTGCGGTCGAAGACAGCGATGCGGCGACGGCCGCGCCAGTTGCGGCGCTCCCAATAATGGCGGCTGACCGGGTCGAGATGCGGTGCGATGAAGCGATCGTAGGCCTGTGAATTGTGCCCGGTCTCAGCCGCGCCGAAGAAACGGAACAGGTCGCCCTGGGACGGCAGGTGACGGACGGCTTCGAGCTTCATCCGGTTCAGCGCGATATGGGCAGCGTTGAGGTCGACGGCATCGATCCTTTCCGGCGAGCGGGTGAGATAGGCAAGGATGTTACAGCCGCCGGAGGCAATGGTGACGATGCGGTGGCCCGTCCCGAGCTGCATCGCGTCCATGTCGATTTCGGGGTCTTCCCAGATCTGCGGATAGACGAGGCCGGAGAACAGGAAGGCGAACAGGCGCTCGGAGATGCCGGCTTTCGACAGCGGGCGGTTCTGGTAGACGGCCTTGCCGACTTCCTTGCCGCGGCGAAAAACCAGTTCTCCAGAAATGTCCGTCATGGCAAGGCGATTCCCCGTTTGCTTTGCCGCAAGCGGGTAGCGCAGGGTGATGACAGGCCAGTGACAGCCTGTTGACGCGAGTTCAGGCCTTGCCAAATCCACCTGGGGTCGGCGTCGTCACGATGACCGCCTCGCCGGCGTCGAGGATGGTCTGATCGCAGGCTTTCAGCGTCTCGATCGCGCCGGTCTTGCGGCGGACCTTGGTCGAACCGGCCTCGCCATCGCCGCCTCCGTCCAGTCCCCGCGGCGGGCGGTTGCGATGCGAGGACAGGATCGCGCATTCCATTTTTTCGAGGAAGCGGATAGTGCGCCTGGTGCCGTCGCCGGCATTCCATTTGCCTTCGCCGCCGGAGCCTTCGCGGATATGAAAATCCTCGAGCAATACCGGGAAACGCAGTTCCAGCACTTCCGGATCGGTCAGGCGCGAATTGGTCATATGGGTGTGGACGCCGGAGGTGCCGGCAAAACCGCGGCCGTCGTTCATCCGGCCAGCCGGCGAGCCCGAGCAGATCGTCTCGTAATACTGGTACTGCTTGTTGCCGAAGGTGAGATTGTTCATCGTGCCTTGCGCATTGGCCATCGCGCCCATGGCGCCGAACAGCGCGTTGGTGACGTGCTGCGAGGTCTCGACATTACCGGCGACGACTGCCGCGGGATAGGCGGGCTTCAGCATCGAGCCGTCGGGAATGATGATGTTGATCGGCCGCAGACATCCGGCATTCATCGGAATGTTGTCTTCGACCATGACGCGGAAGGCATAAAGCACAGCGGCTCGGGCGACTGGCTCTGGCGCATTGAAATTGTTCTTCATCACCGGCGACGTTCCGGTGAAGTCGACCGTCGCTTCGCGCTTCCGCCGGTCGACCGATATCTTCACCTTGATCATTTGGCCGGTGTCGGTCGGATATTCGTATTCGGAACTGTCGGGCAGCCGCTCCAGAACGCGGCGCACGCTTTCGGCGGCATTGTCCTGGACATGGCCCATATAGGCTTCGACCACATCGAGGCCGAAATGCGCGACCATCTTGCGCAGCTCGGCGACGCCCTTTTCGTTCGCGGCGATCTGCGCCTTGAGGTCGGAGATGTTCTGGTGCGGATTGCGCGCCGGGTAGGGGTGGTTGGTGAGTAGCGTCTCCAGGTCCTTCTCGCGGAACCGGCCGCGATCGACGATGCGGAAATTATCGAACAGCACGCCTTCCTCGTCGACGGTTGTGGCAAGCGGCGTCATCGAGCCGGGCGCGGTGCCGCCGATGTCGGCATGATGGCCACGCGAGGCGACGTAGAAGAGGATCTCCTCCCCCCTCGAGGGGGAGGTGGCGGCGAAGCCGCCGGAGGGGGTCGTTGCGGCAGTGCTCGACGCACTTGTGGTGCCTTCTGCGAGGACCCCACCCGGCCGCTTCGCGGCCACCCTCCCCTCAAGGGGGAGGGAAAACACCGGTGTCACCACTGTGATATCAGGCAGATGGGTGCCGCCATTGTAAGGCGCATTCAGCGCAAAGACGTCGCCGGGGTGAATGTCGCCGGAATTGAGCCGGATGATGGTCTCCACCGAGCGGTCCATCGAGCCGAGATGCACCGGCATATGCGGTGCATTGGCGACCAGCGCGCCATCCCGGTCGAAAACGGCACAGGAGAAGTCGAGCCGCTCCTTGATGTTGACGGAATAGGCGGTGTTTTGCAGCGTCACGCCCATCTGTTCGGCGATCGACATGAACAGGTTGTTGAAAACCTCCAGCATCACCGGATCGGCTTCGGTGCCGAGTGCGGCGTGTCGGCGCTTCTTCTCGACGCGCCGCATCAATACGTGGTCCTTGGCGGTGATCTCGGCCTGCCAGCCCGGCTCGACGACAATGGTCTGGTTCGGCTCGATGATCAAAGCGGGGCCGGCGATCTGGCAGCCGGGGTCGAGATCAGGGATGCCGTTCTCATATTCACGGAAATAAACCCCAGCGGTGCGCCATTGACCTTCAGAGTAGAGGCGCACCCGTTTCTGCGCTGGTCTGGAGTGGCGAACGCCAGGAAGGCTTTGTTCGTCGCGGCCGGTGCCGCCGGTATCGGTACCTTCGACGCCGATCGATTCGACGATCATCGGCTTGTCGTCGTAGACAAAGCCGAACTGCGCCTTGTGCGCCAGTTCGAAGTCCGCCTTGGCCTGCGCAATCGAGCCGTGCCCGAAGTTCACAGGCAGCGCGGTATCGGTGCCGTCGTAGCGGATCTGCAGCACCGGTCTCGAGGCGACCGCGTCTTGGCTGATGCCTTGCGCGGCGAGTTCGTCGATGACGGCTTTGCGCAGCGTTGCGATGAGTTCATCGATCGCCGGCCCGGAATTGTCCGCCAGCGGCTTCAGCAGCGCCTGCTGGCGTGACGCAAATACAGAGGATAGGCCGATGCCGTATGCCGAGAGCAGGCCTGAGAAGGGATGGATCAGCACCGCCTCCATGCCGAGCGCATCGGCGACCAGGCAAGCGTGCTGGCCGCCGGCACCGCCGAAGCAGTTCAGGAGGTATTCGGTGACATCGTAGCCGCGCTGCACCGAAATCTTCTTGATGGCGTTGGCCATGTTTTCGACGGCGATGGTGATGAACCCTTCGGCGACGGTTTCCGGCGAGCGGCCGTCGCCGATCTCGGCGGCAAGTGCGGTGAATTTTTCGCGAACAGTCTGGACGTCGAGCGGTTCGTCCTGGCCCGGTCCAAAAATAGCCGGGAAGAACTCGGGCTGCAGCTTGCCCAGCATGACATTGGCGTCAGTGACGGCCAACGGGCCGCCGCGCCTATAGGCGGCCGGGCCGGGATTGGCGCCGGCCGAATCCGGCCCGGCGCGAAAGCGGCCGGCCTCGTAATGGAGGATCGAGCCGCCGCCTGCAGCAACGGTGTGGATGCGCATCATCGGCGCGCGGATACGCACGCCGGCGACCTCGGTGTCGAAGGCGCGCTCGTAGTCACCATCGTAATGGGCGACATCGGTGGAGGTGCCGCCCATGTCGAAGCCTATGACTTTGCCGAAACCGGCGAGTTTTGCGGTCTCAACCATGCCGACGACACCGCCGGCCGGGCCGGACAACAGCGCGTCCTTGCCCTGGAACATGTCGGCGGCGGTGAGGCCGCCCGACGACATCATGAACATGAGGCGAGGAGATTGGCCGATCTCCCCCCCTGTGGGGGAGATGCCCGGCAGGGCAGAGGGGGGCGCCGTAGGGTGCTTTGTGTCATGATTGGCGTCACTAAGATGCTGAGATGCTGGCGGGACAGCGCCCCCCTCTGTCGGCTTCGCCGACATCTCCCCCACGACGAGGGGGGAGATTGGAGCCACGCCCAGCTCACCGGCAACCCTTTGCACATACCTAGCCAGGATCGGCGACAGATAGGCGTCGACCACGGTGGTGTCGCCGCGGCCGACCAGCTTGATCAGCGGCGAGACCTCGTGACTGACCGAGACCTGCGAAAATCCGAGTTTTCTGCAGACCTTCGCAACTGCCTTTTCGTGATCGGGATGTTTCCAGGCATGCATGAAGACGATCGCGACCGCATCGATGCCGTCCGCCTTGGCTTGCTCAATAGCCGGGCGTACGGAAGCAATGTCGAGCAGGCGCTCGACACTGCCGTCGGCGCGAACCCTTTCGTCGATCTCGACGACACGCTCATAGAGCTGTTCGGGAAGGATGATCTGCTTGGCAAAGATATCGGGCCTGGCCTGATAGGCAATCCTCAGCGCATCGCGGAAGCCTTTGGTGATGAGCAGCAGCACACGGTCGCCCTTGCGCTCGAGAAGCGCATTGGTGGCAACCGTGGTGCCCATCTTGACATCGCCGATCAGAGCGGAGGGGATTGGAGCGCCGGGTTGGACGCCGAGCAGCTCGCGAATGCCATGGATGGCAGCATCGGCATAGGCTTCGGGATTCTCGGACAGCAGCTTGCGCGGGTGCAGCGCGCCTTCCGGGTCACGGCCGATTACGTCGGTGAAGGTGCCGCCACGGTCGATCCAGAAATCCCATTTTGCAGTCACTGCGGCGGCTCCCGGGATTTTTCCCTGTTCGATCTGTTAGCTTGCGAGGCCCTGACCGGCAATCGTCAAATGATTGGAATATGTTACAGGCAGAAATGCAACGTTACGAAACTCATGCGCAGCTTACGCATTGTGTCCTCGACCGCCGCCGGTAACGGAGGCGTGATTAGAGGAGAGATACCATGAACAAACTCATTCTTGCGTCGGTGTCGGCGCTTGCGTTGCTTGGCCTTGCCGCCTGCAGCAACAGCGGCACCGACAACACCACGACGCAGAGCACCAACCCGCCGGCATCCGACCAGACGATGAAGCCGGCTGCTCCTGACGCCAACAAGCCTGCCGAGCCGGCTCCGGCTCCGGCGCCTGCGCCGGCTGCTCCGGCTCAGTAGTCAATGTGACAACCAAGGAAAGGCTGGCCTCACAGGCCGGCCTTTCTGCTGCTTACGATACCAGCGCCTGGCGGCCGAGTGCGACGACGTGAGCGCTGGCGCCAGCCGCCTCAGGCATTGCGTCAAATCGATTGGGCCAGCCCCTGCGGCACTGTCTTGGCTTGATAGCGATGGGTGGTTGGTCCTATGAAGCCCCCATGTCGATTTGGGACCGCCTTGGCGACTTCGTCACACGCGTTTCATCTTCAGCGTCGTCAGGCGTCGCCGAAGTGGTCGAGGCCGTGCGCACGGTTTTCTCCGGCGATGCCGATCTGCGCCGGCGCGTCGCCTTCTCGGTGGCGATGATCGCCCTGTCGGCCAAGATGGCCAAGGCAGACGGCATCGTCACGCAAGACGAGGTGCGCGCCTTCCAGGAAATATTCGAGGTGCCGAAGGAACAGAGGCGCAATGTGGCGCGGCTCTACGATTTGGCCAAACGCGACATTGCCGGTTTCGAGACCTATGCCGAGCGGATGGCGCAGCTTTGCGGTTCGGGCCATTCGAACTGCCTGATGCTCGAGGATATACTCGACGGGCTGTTCCACATCGCCAAGGCCGACGGGCTGGTGCATGAGCGCGAGGGCGAATTCCTGCATCGCATCGCCGAGATATTCCGCATCGATGAGGCGCATTACCAGAGCATCCTGGCCCGGCATGTCGATCTGGGTGCCGCCGATCCCTATGTTGTGCTCGGCATCGAGCGCGGGAAGCCGTTCGAGGAGGTCCGCAGGCGCTACCGCAAGCTGGTCTCCGACAATCATCCGGACCGGCTGATCGCACGCGGCCTGCCGCAGGAATTCATCAAGATCGCGACGACCAGGCTGGCGGCGATCAACGCGGCCTATGAAATGATCGAGCGAGGCCTGCGGCACGCATGAGCGGCTTTCCGCCCGATGAGCCGAGCGCCGAGGTCAGGGTATCGCCGAATTTCGGACCACGGCGCGGGACGCTCGGACCCGATATGATCGTGCTGCACTACACCGGCATGGCTACCGGCGCCGGTGCCGAGGCATGGTTGTGCGATCCGGCAAGCGAGGTCTCGTCGCACTACCTGGTCCATGAGGACGGCCGCATTGTTCAGATGGTAAGGGAAAGCGACCGCGCCTGGCATGCCGGCAAGAGCTCGTGGTTCGAACAGAGCGACATCAACTCCTGTTCGATCGGCATCGAGATCGTCAATCCGGGGCATACGCTCGGCTATCGCAACTTTGCAAAACCGCAGATCGGTGCGGTGATCGGCCTGTGCGCCGGCATCATCGAGCGCCATTCCATTCCGGCGCAGCGGGTGCTTGCCCATTCCGACGTGGCACCGGGGCGCAAGGTCGATCCAGGCGAGAAATTTCCATGGAAGGCCTTGTTTGCCGTCGGTATCGGCCATGTTGTGCCGGCAGCACCGATCCGGCGCGGCGCCGTGCTGAAGCCAGGCGATACCGGCGCCGAGGTAGAGGCGCTGCAGTCGATGCTGGCGCTCTATGGTTATGGCGTCGAGATCACCGGCGCCTTCGATCGGCAGACCGAAATCGTGGTAGAGGCATTTCAGCGGCATTTCCGGCAGCGCCTGGTCGATGGCATGGCTGATGGATCGACGATCCGCACGCTGGAAAGGCTGCTCGCTTCCGTAAGGATAGCCTCTCTCAAATAATCTTTTGCAGCTTAAAAATTACAATCTGTTACTCAAAGTGACTTGCGTCGCCTTCTTTGGCGCCAATTCCGTCGTCAAAGGCGATCCGTACAGATTGTCGGACGTCTATCCCCCCAAATGTTCCGATGTTGATTGAGGGTATCTGCGCGAAGTTCTTTGTGCAGATCAAACAGAACAGGATCACATGCAGAAATTGACCGTTTTAACGGCAGCCATTGCTGCCGGCGTAATGACTTTTGCCTTCAGTGCGGCAAACAGCGCACCGCTGAGCCAGCGGGCCGATCAGGGCTTCAGTGCCGCAGCCGGCAAAACCGCCGTGCCGAAAGCCACCCGTGGTGCAAAAGTAGAGAAGACCGCCACCGCAAAAGTGGAACAAGCAACTGCGGTAAGGACGAAAAAGCCGGCCCCTGCGAAAAAGCCAACCGCTGCAAGAAAGACAATCTCAAAACACTATGTGAAGCGTAACCGCAAAAGCATCGACCACATGGCAACGGCGTCAGTCGCTCCGAAGAGCAGGCCAGCGCCTCAGGCGGTGGTAGTCGGCGCCAGCGGACAGTATTCGGCGATCATTGCGCGTTATGCCGCCAGCTATGGCGTCCCGGTGTCGCTCGCCAACGCCGTCATCAAGATCGAAAGCAACTACCAACCGAACCAGGTCGGCAGCGCCGGCGAGATCGGCCTGATGCAGATCAAGCCGGCGACGGCGCGGATGATGGGCTATAGCGGTTCGGTTCAGGGCCTCTATGATCCAGATACCAACATCAAATACGGCATGAAGTACCTCGCCATGGCGCGGGATCTCGGCGGCGGCACGACCTGCGGCACGATCCTGAAATACAATGCCGGCCATGCCGCCACACGGATGAACCCGGTGTCCGCAGCCTATTGCGGCAAGGTCAAGGTCCAGCTGGCTGCACTTGGAGCGCCCGCCTGACAAGCGACAACTTGCTTTTTCGTTTGCGTTTTCGGGCCTGAACCCCTTTATACGCCTTGCCAGCTGGCCGGGCGGCCGCACCCGCGAAGCCGAAAGGCTGCGGGTGAGGAAAGTCCGGGCTCCATGGAGACACGGTGCCGGTTAATGGCCGGCGGGGGCGACCCCAGGGAAAGTGCCACAGAAAGCAAACCGCCACGATCCAATCGTGGCAAGGGTGAAAGGGTGGGGTAAGAGCCCACCGCGCGACTGGCAACAGGAGCGGCACGGTAAACCCCACCGGGAGCAAGACCGAATAGGGGCGGTGCGAGGGGAAACCCTCGAGGGCTGTTTCCGGCTCACCGTCCGGGTAGGTTGCGTGAGGCGTATGGCAACATGCGCCCAAGATGAATGGCCGCCACGTTCTCGCCGCGTAAGGGGCGAGGGCCATACAGAACCCGGCTTACAGGCCAGCTGGCAGTTTTCCCCGATAAAAGGAAATCTCCTGATATCAGCAGGTTGCGTCTTCGGGCGCAGCCGTTGATTCAATTTTCGCCCGCAATCGAGCGCGGCGTTTCTTGAAAATGGTGCGATTTAATCGTACCATTTGGATGGCGGTACTGAGGAACGCGTCATGGGAGTCGATAAACGCAGCATCACGCTGTCGCCGGAATTGGCGGCGGCGGTCGACGACGCGGTCGCCGCCGGCGAATATGCCTCGGCGAGCGAGGTGATCCGCGACGCGCTGCGGCAATGGAAGGACCGGCGCGACCTGCTCGGCTACACGGTCGAGGAATTGCGCAAGCTGGTGCAGGAAGGGATCGACAGCGGGCCGGGGCTGGACGGGCCGCCAATCATGGAACGGCTGCGCGCCAAATATCTGAAAATGGCCGGAACCAAAGGCCTTGAGGAGTGAAATACC
The DNA here is from genome assembly GCF_040319815.1 of Mesorhizobium sp. M0854. Classification (NCBI taxonomy): domain Bacteria; kingdom Pseudomonadati; phylum Pseudomonadota; class Alphaproteobacteria; order Hyphomicrobiales; family Phyllobacteriaceae; genus Mesorhizobium; species Mesorhizobium sp. M0854. The sequence continues at coordinate 174,497 of NZ_JAMYOL010000011.1, read as the reverse complement.
GCCTGCTTCCTCAGGCATTGATCGACCTCGAAGCCATCGGCGACTACATTGCCGAACAGAATCCAAATGCGGCGGTTCGGCTCGTGGATCTCTTGCAAAGGCGGTGGGATTTGCTGACCCTGCACCCCTTCTCAGGTGCGCCGCGCGAAGACATCGCAACCGGAATCCGTCACCTGATCGTCGGCGAATACCTCACCCTGTACCGCGTCAGTGAAGAGGCGATCGAAATCGTTCGCGTGCTGCACGGCCGGCGCAAGATTGATGCCGACGATCTGAATTCGTGATTGCCGATTCAGCCACCGATTGCGTCTAGCGACGCCTCGATCGCCTGCCAAAGCTCTTCCACCGGCTCGCAGCCGACCGACAGGCGAACGAAGCCGGGCGGAACGGCATCTCCCCTTTTTGATCGCCGTTCCGCCGAAGTGTGCACGCCGCCGAACGATGTCGCAGCCTGCATCAAGGCGCAATTGTTGATGAAATCCTCGGCCTTGTCCTCCGAGGCGAGCACGAACGAGATGAGAAAGCCGAAGCGCTCCATCTGGGCGCGGGCAAGATTGTGCGATGGATCGCTCTCCAGTCCCGGAAAGCGCAAGCCGCTGATCGCGCGATGGTTTTTCAGCCGTCGCGCTATCATTTCGGCGGAAGCGCACATGCGGTCGAAGCGCACGTCCAGCGTTTCGAGGCCGCGATGCACCAGCCATGCCTCGAACGGCCCGGGGATGGCGCCCGACGTCTCGCGCCAGTCGGTCACCCTCGAGATAATGTCCGCGTCGCGGCTGGCGACATGGCCGAACAGCACATCGGAATGGCCGTTTGGTGCCTTGGTGTCGGCGGCAATGACGATGTCTGCGCCGAGATCGAGCGGGCGCTGGCCGAAAGGCGTCATCGTCGTGTTGTCGACCACAAGCCCCGCACCCGCTTTGTGCACGGCTTCGGCGACGGCTGCGATGTCGCATATATCCAGTCCCGGGTTGGCGGGCGTTTCGACGAAGGCAAGCCGGTATCCGTCGAAGCCGCCGTCGAGGAAGCTCGACGTCGGCCGGACATCGTAAGTGACGTCGAAGGACTTGAGGAAGCGCTCTGCCAGCGCTCTCGTCGTGTGATAGCCGTCGGACGGCAGCAGGATACGGTCGCCGGCTTTGAGCAGGCCGAAAAATACCGCCGAGATGGCAGCCATCCCCGAGGGAAAGGCGACGCATGGGGCGTCTTCCAGATGCGCCAGCATGTGCTCGACCGCATCCCAGGTTGGATTGCTGAAGCGGCCATATTGATCATAGCCGGTGGCGTCGCCGGGCGCATGAAAGATGGCGGCCATGGTCAGGGGCAAGGGGATCGGGTCGCCCTTGGCCAGCCCGCCGCGGCGCAGATGGGGAAGTGCCGCGGCGCGTGACTTGGCTGTTTCGGACATGGTTTCAACCTCGTTACTGACCGGAAAAGGACATGCCGAGGCTATGCGCGGCAGCGATCCGCAGCAAGCCGGCTCCGGTTGGGCCACACGGCTCTAAACGCTTCGTTAGGCTTAATAGACGATAAAGACGGGAGTGCCGTCAAAGCTGCTCTCCCCAGTCGTGGCAGGCGCGTTTTGAAGACTGTTCCCGTTGACGCCCATAACACCCCATGATATCCCATTCCGATACTCAAGCCTTCGTTTCGTGTCAGGGTGAAGCGTACGCCAATCGGGCAGCCGCGGCGGCTGCGCGTTTGCCTGCGTTCGCCCGTTATAACGAAGTGGGTTTTGGACGCCGACCGGGCTGGGGCGGCGCGGACAGGAAGATGCAGAGGGGTGCGGCGGCGCAAGCGGCCGTAACGCGTAATGGACCGGTTTCTGTCGAACGCGGTGAACAGGATCGATGCGAAGGGACGGGTGTCCGTGCCGGCGCATTTCCGTGCCGTTGTGCAGAAACGCGGCTATTCGGAACTTTATGCGCTACGCTGCCTGGATCGCCCGGCGATGGATGTCGGTGGGCTCGACCTGCTCGATCGCTACGAGCAGCGTATCGCCCAGGAAGACCCGTTCCTGCAGACGGCGGACGACATGTCGTTCTTCTGCCATGGCGATGGAACGTTTCTGAAGCTCGACCAGGACGGCCGTATCACGATGAGCGATTTCATTCGCGAGCATACCGGCATTTCAGCGGAAGTGGCCTTCGTTGGCCGCGGCAATTTCTTTCAGATCTGGGAGCCGGGACGGCTCAGCGCCTATGGGACGGAAGCACGCGCCCGGCTTTTGCAACTTCGGCAGGGGACGAAGCCCGGGGAGCGGCCGGAATGATGGCGGGCGACGGCGATGAAGTTCATGCCGCTGGCGGACCAGCCCGTCACATTCCGGTCCTCCTTGCCGAAGTTCTGGAGGCGCTGGCGCCGACAAAAGGCGAGGTGATCGTCGACGGCACGTTCGGTGCCGGCGGCTACACGAAGGCCATTCTGGCAAGCGGAGCCTCGGTCGTCGCCATCGACCGCGATCCGGATGCGATCGCGGCGGGGCGGGCCCTTGAACAGCAGTCCGGCGGCAAGCTCAGGCTTGTCCAGGCACCGTTCTCGACGCTCGACGAACAGGTTGAAAGTGCCGATGGCGTCGTGCTCGACATCGGCATCTCCTCCATGCAGATCGACCAGCCGGAGCGCGGCTTTTCGTTCCGGGCCGATGGGCCGCTCGACATGCGCATGGCGCAGGCGGGCCTGAGCGCCGCCGACGTCGTCAACACCTTCAAGGTGGGCGATCTTGCCCGCATCTTCGGTTTTCTCGGCGAGGAACGCCATGCCGGGCGCATCGCCCGCATGATCGAGAGCCGTCGCGAAAAACGCCGCTTCGAGCGCACGCTCGATCTTGCCGATGCCATCGAGACGCATATCGGTCGCGCGCCAAAGGACAAGATCCATCCGGCCACCCGCGTTTTCCAGGCGCTGCGCATCTTCGTCAATGACGAACTCGGTGAACTGGCCAAGGCACTGTTTGCCGCAGAGCGCGTGCTGAAACCGGGCGGGCGGCTTGTCGTGGTGACCTTCCATTCCCTGGAGGACCGCATCGTCAAGCGCTTCATCGCCGACAGAGCCGATTCAGCGACCGGATCGCGGCACCTGCCCGAGGCGCAGGCGCGCACCGCCACCTTCACCAAGAAGGGCGGCGGCGTAACGCCTGGCGATGCCGAGATAACGGCAAATCCGCGGGCGCGCTCGGCAAGGCTGCGCGCTGCGATCCGTACAGAGGCGCCGGCGCGCGCCGGCGATTTTTCGATTTTCGGCCTGCCAAAACTGCCTGGCCCAAAGCTTCCCGGCGCCGATCGACCGGGAGAGAGGTGAGCACGTGTTTCGTACCAGCGACATAGTCCTGATCGCCGTCATGGTTTCAGCGGCTGCCCTGACCTACAAGACCAAGCGCGAGGCCGAGGAGCAACTGGCGGCAGTGCACAAGATCCAGGCGCAGATCCGTTATGAGGAGGACACGATCGACCTGCTCAAGGCGGACTGGAGCCTGCTCACCCAGCCGTCGCGCCTGCAGAAGCTCACCGAAATCTACAAATCGCAACTCGGACTCGAGCCGGTCAATGCGCGGCAGATCGTCGGGCTGGACGATCTGCCGGCGAAACCCGTCAACATCGAGGACCTTTCATCGCAGCGGCTGGGCGGCATGGCCGATATCGGCGGCAAGGATCCCGTGGTGACCGGAGGCATCGTCCAATGATCACCGGATTTCCAATGGCTGCCAGATTTCCAAAGATTGGCAGGCTGCTGAAGCGCGGTTCGAAGCCCGGTGCAGGCGGATCAATCGTGGTCGAAGGTGCCCGCAAGGCGACCGGTGGCAAGGGCAGGACCCGCATCGTCATGACGATGGCAGTGTTCTTCGGCATCTATTCGACCATTGCCGGGCGGCTGGTCTATCTGGGTTTCCAGAATCCCGACCTGTCGGGCGGCCCGCAGAGCCGGGTGACGGCATCGCGACCCGACATCGTCGACCGTAACGGCGAAGTGCTGGCGACCGACATCAAGACCGCGTCGCTGTTTGCCGAACCGCGCCGCATCGTCGATGCCGACGAGGCGATCGAAAAGCTGTCGACGGTGCTTCCCGAGATCGACTACGAGCAGACATACAACAAGCTGAAGAGCGGCGCCGGGTTCGTCTGGCTGCAGCGGCAACTGACGCCGAAGCAGCAGGCCGACATCATGCAACTCGGCATCCCCGGATTCGGCTTTCGCACCGAAAAGCGCCGGTTCTATCCGGCCGGTGAAACCTCGTCCTACATTGTCGGCCTCACCAACATCGACAATCAGGGCATCTCCGGCATGGAGAAATACATCGACGAACAAGGCTTGAGCGACCTTCAGGCGTCGGGTCTGGCGGTGGCCAAGGATTTGAAGCCGGTGCAGCTCTCGATCGACCTGCGCGTCCAGCATATCGTGCGCGATGAGGTCGCCACCGGCATGGAAAAGTACCACGCGATCGCGGCGGGCGCCGTCGTGCTCAACGTCAAGACCGGCGAGGTGCTGGCGATGGCGTCGGTTCCGGATTTCGATCCGAACAACCCCTATAACGCGCAGGACAAGGACAGGCTCAACCGTATGTCGGCCGGCCTCTATGAAATGGGGTCGACCTTCAAGAGCTTCACCACCGCCATGGCGCTCGATTCCGGCAAGATAACGCTGCAAAGCCGTTTCGACGCGTCGCGCCCGATCAGGATCGGCCATCAAACCATCCATGATTTCCATGGCAAGGGCCGGGTACTGTCGGTGCCGGAAGTGTTCATCTACTCCTCCAATATCGGCTCTGCCAAGGAAGCCGAAGCGGTTGGCATCGACGGACACCGCGAATTCCTGCATCGCCTGGGAATCCTCGAGAAGATGCAGACCGAACTGCCGGAAGTGGCTCGGCCGACCGAGCCCAAGGTCTGGAAGCAGGTCAATTCGATCACGATCGCCTTCGGCCACGGTGTGTCGACGACGCCGCTGCAGACAGCGGTCGGCTGCGCCGCGCTGATGAATGGCGGCTATCTGATGGACCCGACCTTCCTGCCGCGCACGCAGGAGCAGGCGATGGCGGTGGCCAAGAAAGTGGTCAGCGACAAGACGGTCGAGGGCATGCGCTATCTCTATGCACTCAATGCCGAAAAGGGATCCGGCCGCAATGCACGGGTGCCAGGATACCGGGTGGGCGGCAAGACGGGAACGGCGGAGAAGGTTGTCAACGGCCGTTACTCGAAGGAAAAGAATTTCAACGCCTTCGTTGCGGCTTTCCCGATGGACGATCCGCAATACATAGTGCTTACGATCGCCGACGAACCGAAGCCGGAAAAGCCCGGCATGGGTGCAACGGCCGCCTCGAACGCGGGCATCATGGCTGCAAACATCATCCGACGTGCGGCTTCCATGCTTGGCGTGAAGCCAGATTTCAGCCATGAAAATGGTGCAACGCTGGTTTCCTATCAGTGATTCTTGGGGCGCGCCGGCAACTGCGCGCTATTTTGTTGCGATGAACGGGGTTCGATGAAGCTGAAAAATCTAGCCGGTATCCTGCCTGTCGAGGGGACAGCTTCCTTCGACATGGAGGTTACAGGGATTTCGTCGGATTCCCGCCAGGTAACACGGGGCGTCGTCTTTTTCGCGCTCACCGGCTCCAAGGCGGATGGCGCAGCCTACGCAGCCGATGCCGCGAGCCGAGGCGCTGCAGCAATCGTGGTCGGCAAGGGCAGTGCCGTCGCCGGGCTGCCAGTCCCGGTTCTTGTCGTAGACGATCCGCGCCTTGCACTGGCGCTGAGTGCTGCACGTTTTTTCGGCATGCAACCGCAAACCATGGTCGCGGTGACCGGAACCAGCGGCAAGACCTCGGTCGCCGCATTCACCCGGCAGATATGGGAGCAGGCGGGTTTCGCCGCCGCCTCGATCGGCACGACCGGCGTGGTGGCGCCGGGCCGCAACGAATATGGCTCGCTGACCACGCCGGATCCGGTGGCACTGCACAGGCTGCTCAAGGAGCTGGCGGAGGCCGGCGTCACCCACGCCTCGATGGAAGCGTCCAGCCATGGCCTCGACCAGCGCCGGCTCGACGGCGTCAAGCTTGCGGCCGGCGGCTTCACCAATCTCGGCCGCGACCATATGGACTATCATCCGACGGTCGAGGACTATCATCGCGCCAAATTGCGTCTGTTCGACGCGCTGCTGCCGAAGGGCGCGCCGGCGGTCATCTTTGCCGACGACCCGTGGTCGGAGCCGACGATCAAGGCGGCGCGGGCAGGGGGACTGAATGTGCTGACGGTCGGCCGCCACGGCGATTTCCTGCGGCTGAAGCGGGTTGAGCACGAGCGCCACCGCCAGCGCGCCGAGGTCGAAGCGGACGGCGTTCTCCATGAAGTCGACTTGCCGCTGGCCGGCGACTTCCAGATTGCAAATGCGCTGGTGTCGGCCGGCCTCGCCATTTCGACTGGAACATCTGTTGCCAAGGCATTGATGGCGCTGGAGAAATTGAAGGGCGCGCCGGGACGGCTCGACCTTGTCGGGACGGCCGCTAACGGCGCACCGGTCTATGTCGACTACGCGCACAAGCCGGATGCGCTGGAAAACGTGCTGGCTTCGGTACGCCCCTTTACCACCGGCCGCGTCATCGTCGTATTCGGCTGCGGCGGCGACCGCGACCGGGGCAAACGGCCGATCATGGGCGAAATCGCCACAAGGCTGGCCGACATCGTCATCGTCACCGACGACAATCCCCGCTCGGAAGTCCCCGAGACGATCCGCGCCGCAATCCTCGCGGCGGCACCTGGCGCGATCGAGATCGGCGACCGGCGCAAGGCCATTCACGAGGCGGTCGGGATGCTACATGCCGGCGACACGCTGATCGTGGCCGGCAAGGGTCATGAGGAAGGCCAGACCATCGGCACCGAGACGCTGCATTTTTCCGATCATGAGGAAGTTCGCTCGGTGCTCAGGGAGCAAGCGGCGTGAGCTATCTGTGGACCTCCGAGGCGCTGGTTGCCGCCATGGATGGCCGGCCGCTCGGTCCGATGCCTGAAGGCATCGCCGGCATTTCCATCGACAGCCGCAGCCTGCAGCCGGGAGACGCTTTCTTCGCCATCAAGGGCGAGGCGATGGACGGCCATGATTTCGTCACCGCCGCCATCAAGGCGGGCGCCGGCGTGCTTGTCGTCGCCGAGGGCAAGCTGCCGTCGCTGGGGCGGCTGACGGCACCGATGATCGTCGTCGAGGACGTGCTTGTCGCTCTGGAAAAGCTCGGCGTTGCCGCGCGCGCACGATCAAAGGCCAGGGTGATTGCCGTGACCGGGTCGGCGGGCAAGACCACCACCAAGGAAGCGCTACGCCACGCTCTCTCCGCGGTCGGTACGGTGCATGCATCGGCCCAGTCGTTCAACAATCACTGGGGCGTGCCGCTGACGCTGGCGCGCATGCCACAGGATTGCGACTATGCCGTCTTCGAGATCGGCATGAACCATCCCGACGAGATCCGGCCTCTGGTCAAGATGGTCCGGCCGCATGTCGCCATCGTCACGTTGATCGCGGCGGCTCACCTCGGCTTCTTCCGCAACCTGGACGAGATCGCCAAGGCCAAGGCAGAGGTTTTCGAGGGATTGGAGCCCGGTGGCGCCGCCCTTCTCAACCGCGACGATGCGCGCTGGAAGCTGCTGGAGAAGATGGCCAAAGAGGCCGGCGTCGAGCATGTCTACGGGTTCGGCGAGAATGCCCGGGCGACCTTCAAACTGATCAAATGCGAGCTCAATGCCGATCACTCGGTCATCACCGCCAAGATTGGCGGGCACGAGATTGTCGCCAGGATCGGCGCGCCGGGCCGCCATATGGTGCAGAACGTGCTCGCGGTGCTTGGTGCCGCGCATCTGGTCGGCGCCGACGTCACCAGAGTTGCGCAGGCGCTGGCCGATCTTTCGCCCGAACGCGGACGCGGCAAGCGCTATGTGTTGCGTCACCCCAACGGGCCGATCACGCTGATCGACGAGAGCTACAACGCCAATCCGGCGTCGATGAGCGCTGCAATGGCACTGCTCAACACAACGCCGGTGTCGGGCGAGGGCAGGCGCATTGCCGTGCTCGGTGATATGCTCGAGCTCGGCAGCCATTCGGCGAAATTGCATGCCGCGCTTGCCGGTCTGATCGTCGGCACCGACACGCGCACGGTCTTTCTCGGCGGTCCGGAAATGCGGGCGCTGGCCGACGTTTTGCCCGGCGAGATCAAGACGGAATACCGCGCCGGTGCGGAAGATCTGAAACCGATTCTTCTATCGGAATTGAAGCCCGGCGACGTGGTCATGATCAAATCGTCGAAGGGCATAGGCTTTTCAAAGCTGGTCGAGGCGTTGCTCGGCAAGTTTCCGGCGGAAGCCACAACCAGCAGACAGACCTAGGATCGGTCCGGGGGACGAAAGCGCATGCTAACACTGCTCGTTGAATTTGCGGACAAGATCTCGGTCTTCAACGTCTTCCGCTACATAACCTTCCGCACCGGCGGAGCGCTGATCACAGCGGCACTGATCGTGTTCATTTTCGGACCGACCATCATCAATTCGCTGCGGCTGCGGCAAGGCAAGGGCCAGCCGATCCGTGCCGACGGGCCGCAGACGCATTTCAAGAAGGCGGGAACGCCGACAATGGGCGGACTGATGATCCTGTCCGGCATCGTCGGTTCGTCGCTGCTGTGGGCGAACCTGTCGAGCATCTACGTCTGGGTGGTCCTGCTGGTGACGCTGGGATTCGGCTCGATCGGCTTTTACGACGATTATCTCAAAGTAACCAAGCAATCGCATCTCGGCTTTTCCGGCAAGGCGCGGCTGGGGCTCGAATTCGTCATCGCCGGCATCGCCGCCTGGGTGATCATGCATAACGGCCAGGCGCCGTTCTCGTCATCGTTGACATTCCCTTTCGCCAAGGAGTTTCTCGTCAATCTCGGCTGGTTCTTCATCCCGTTCTCGTGCTTCGTCATCGTCGGCGCCGGCAATGCGGTGAACCTGACCGACGGTCTCGACGGGCTGGCGATCGTGCCGATCATGATCGCCGCCGCATCCTTCGGCGTCATCGCCTATCTCTCCGGCAACGCGGTGTTCGCCGAATATCTGCAGATCCATTTCGTGCCCGGCACCGGTGAACTTGCGGTGGTCCTTGGAGCGGTGATCGGCGCCGGGCTTGGCTTCCTCTGGTTCAATGCGCCGCCGGCGGCGATCTTCATGGGCGACACCGGCTCGCTGGCGCTGGGTGGGCTGATCGGCACGGTTGCGGTGGCGACCAAGCACGAGATCGTGCTGGTCATCGTCGGCGGCCTGTTCGTCGTCGAGATATTCTCGGTCATCATCCAGGTCGGCTACTTCAAGATGACCGGCAAGCGCGTCTTCCTGATGGCGCCGATCCACCATCATTTCGAAAAGCTCGGCTGGACCGAAAGCCAGGTGGTGATCCGCTTCTGGATCATCGCCGTCATCCTGGCGCTGGTCGGCCTGTCGACCCTGAAGCTCAGATAGGAGGCCGCTTGATCCCCGCCGCATCCTTTTCAGGCAAGCGCGTTTCGCTCTTCGGGCTCGGTGGCTCGGGGATTGCCACGGCGCGCGCGCTGATCGAGGGCGGCGCGGATGTGCTGGCCTGGGACGACAATCCCGACAGCGTCGCCAAGGCCGGCGCGGTCGGCATCACGACAGCGGACCTGCGCGGTGCGGACTGGGCGAGGTTTTCCGCCTTCGTGCTGTCGCCCGGCGTGCCGCTTACGCATCCCAAGCCGCACTGGACCGTCGAGCTGGCGCGGGGCTCAGGCGTGGAGATCATCGGCGACATCGAGCTTTTCTGCCGCGAGCGGATGCTGCTGGCACCGGCAGCACCTTTCATTGCCATTACCGGCACCAACGGCAAGTCGACGACCACGGCACTGACGGCGCACATCCTAAAATCGGCTGGGCGCGACACGCAGATGGGCGGCAATATCGGCCGCGCGGTGATGACGCTCGATCCGCCGCAGCCTGAACGGCACTATGTGGTTGAGTGCTCTTCCTACCAGATCGATCTTGCCCCTTCGATCAATCCGACGGCCGGTGTGCTGCTCAACCTGACGCCGGACCATCTCGACCGCCATGGCACGATGCAACACTACGCCTCGATCAAGGAGCGGCTGGTGGCCGGCAGCGAGACGGCAATCATCGGTGTCGACGATTCCTGGTGCGCCCAGATCGCCGATCGGCTGGAGCGGGCCGGCCGGCAGGTCATCCGCATCTCCAAGCGCCTGCCGCTGACCGACGGTTATTTCGCTGACGGCACCAACTTAATGGAAGCCGTGCACGGCCGCTACAGCCGTGTCGCCTTCCTCGAAGGCATCGGCTCGTTGCGCGGCCAGCACAATGCGCAGAACGCGCTGGCCGCCGCCGCCGCCTGCCTCAAGGTCGGGCTCGAGCTCGGCGAGATCCAATCCGGATTGGAGAGTTTCCCTGGGCTGGCGCACCGCATGGAGCAGGTCGGCCGCAAAGGGCATGTGCTGTTCGTCAACGATTCCAAGGCGACCAATGCCGATGCCGCTGCACCGGCGCTGTCGAGCTTTGCGCGTATCTACTGGATTGCCGGCGGCCTGCCGAAAGAGGGCGGCATCGAGCCGTTACGCGGCTTCTTCCCGCGCATCGCCAAGGCCTATCTGATCGGCGAAGCCGCACCGGCCTTTTCGGCGACGCTGGGCGAAGCGGTGCCCTATGAGATATCAGGCACGTTGGCGGCGGCAGTCGAACACGCCGCCCGCGATGCGGCCAGGGATAGTAGCGGCGAGGCAGTGGTGTTGCTGTCGCCGGCCTGCGCCAGTTTCGACCAGTTCAAGAATTTCGAAGTCCGCGGCGAGGCGTTCAGGCAAGCCGCAACCGCCATTGATGGCGTGAAGCCCATCGGAGGGACACGATAATGCAAAGCCGTCTCGACAAAAGCCCTGTGGCGACCTGGTGGTGGACAATCGATCGCTGGTTCCTGGCGGCGTTCCTGTCGCTGATGGGGCTCGGCATCGTTTTGTCCTTCGCCGCAAGCCCGGCGGTGGCCGAGCGCATCGGGCTAGACAGTTTCCACTTCGCGACACGCCAGATTATCTTCACCATTCCGGCGCTTGGGGTAATGCTGGCCGTCTCGTTCCTTGAATCCAGGCAGATCCGGCGCATGGCGCTGGTCATGTTGTGCATCATGCTGTTTCTGATGGTGGCGGTGCTCTATATCGGCGTCGAGGTGAAGGGCGCGCGGCGCTGGGTGTCGCTAGCCGGCCTGTCGATCCAGCCGTCCGAGTTCCTGAAACCGGCCTTCGTCATCATCTGCGCCTGGTTGTTCGCCGAGCACAAGCGCCAGCCCGACATTCCGGGCAATTTGTTCGCCATGTTGCTGCTTGCACTGGTCATCTCGCTGCTGGTGGCGCAGCCTGACCTTGGGCAGACCATGCTGGTGCTCGGCACCTGGGGAGTGATGTTCTTCATGGCCGGATTGCCGTGGCTGTGGATCGTCGCGCTGGGTGCTGCAGGCGTCGGCGGCGTGTTCGCCGCCTATGCAGTGTTCCCGCACGTTGCCGGCCGTATCGACCGCTTCATGACCGGCGAGGGCGACACGTTCCAGGTCGACATGGGCCGCGAGGCGCTGATCAATGGCGGCTGGTTCGGCGTCGGGCCGGGCGAGGGTACCGTCAAGCGGGTCATCCCCGACAGCCACGCCGACTTCGTCTTCTCGGTCGCCGGCGAGGAATTCGGGCTGATCATGTGCTTCTTCATCATGTCCATCTTCGGGTTCATCGTGCTGCGCGGCCTCAACGCGGCACTCAAGGAGCAGGACGATTTCACACGCTATGCGGTTAGCGGCCTGGTCACGGTCTTCGGCCTGCAGTCGGTCATCAACATGGCCGTCAATCTGCAGCTGATGCCCGCCAAGGGCATGACGCTGCCGTTCATTTCCTACGGCGGTTCCTCGCAGATCGCGATCGCCATCTCGATGGGCATGGTGCTGGCGCTGACGCGCAAGCGCCCGGAAAAGCGCAAGCAGCTGGGCTTCATGCCGTCGCCGCGTGCGATGCCGGCGGAGTGAGATGGCCAAGGGGGTCATCCTTCTGGCGGCGGGCGGAACGGGCGGACATCTGTTCCCGGCCGAGGCACTGGCGCACGAACTGACCGGGCGCGGCTGGGCGGTGCACCTGGCGACGGACGAACGCGCCGAGCGCTTTGCCGGGCAGTTCCCGGCGGCCGCCATCCATCCGATCCAGTCGGCGACGATGGGGTCGAAAAATCCTTTTGCCGTGCTCGCCGCATTTTGGAAAATCTGGCGCGGGGTGCGGCAGGCATCGGCCGTCATCGCCAGCGTCAAGCCCGCCATCGTAGTCGGCTTCGGCGGCTATCCGACGCTGCCGCCGCTTTACGCGGCGACCCGGCGCAAGGTGCCGACGCTGATCCACGAGCAGAACGCGGTGATGGGCCGCGCCAACCGGGCGCTCGCCGGCCGCGTCGACGCTATTGCCGGTGGTTTCCTACCGGAAGACACAAGTGCTACAGGCGTCAAGACGGTGACCACCGGCAATCCGGTCAGGCCGCAAGTGCTGGAAGCGGCGAAGACGCCTTATGCCGCATCGGCCGGTGAAGAGCCGTTCCGATTTCTGGTGTTTGGCGGCAGCCAAGGCGCGCAGTTCTTTTCCGATGCGGTGCCGGCGGCGATCGCCCGGCTTTCCGATGCACAGCGCAGGCGGCTGGCGATCACCCAGCAGGCGCGCGCCGACGATGTGCCGCGGGTGAAAGCGGCCTATGCCACGCTTGACATCGAGGCCGAGGTGTCGCCCTTCTTCACCGACATGGCGGCGCGGCTGGCGGCGGCGCATCTGGTGATGTCGCGCTCCGGCGCATCGACCGTATCGGAAATCGCGGTGATCGGCCGGCCGGCGCTGCTGGTGCCTTATCCGCACGCGCTCGACAACGACCAGGCGGCGAATGCGGCGGCCCTTGCGGCAGCGGGCGGCGCCGAGGTGCATCCGCAATCCACGCTTTCGGCGGAGCGGATCGCCGTGCTTGTCGGTGGGCTGATGGATGATCCAGGCAAGGCGGCGACAATGGCCGCGGCGGCGAAATCGTCCGGAAAACCGGATGCCGCGCGGTTGCTCGCCGATCTGACAGAGGCTATTGCGTCCAGGAAAACCGTTTCGGAATTCAGGAAGGAGACGCACGCATGAAGATGCCGCAGACGATCGGCCTCGTGCATTTCATCGGCATTGGCGGCATCGGCATGAGCGGCATCGCCGAGGTGCTGCACAATCTCGGCTACAAGGTACAAGGGTCCGACCAGGCCGAAAGCGCCAATGTGCAGCGGCTGCGCGACAAGGGCATCGAATGCTTCGTCGGCCATCAGGCCGAGAACCTAGGCGAGGCCGAAGTGGTCGTCGTCTCCACCGCAATCAAGAAATCCAATCCGGAACTGAAGGCCGCGCGGGAAAAATTGCTTCCCATTGTCCGCCGCGCGGAGATGCTGGCAGAGCTGATGCGTTTCCGCCAAGCGGTGGCGATCGGCGGCACGCATGGCAAGACGACGACGACTTCGATGGTGGCGACGCTACTCGAAGCCGGCGGGCTCGACCCGACGGTAATCAATGGCGGCATCATCAATGCCTATGGCACCAATGCCCGCATGGGAGACGGCGAATGGATGGTGGTCGAGGCCGACGAGAGCGACGGCACCTTCCTCAAGCTGCCGGCCGAGATTGCCGTCGTCACCAATATCGACCCCGAGCACCTCGACCATTACGGCTCCTTCGACAAAGTGCGCGAAGCGTTTCGTCAGTTCGTCGAGAATGTGCCGTTCTACGGCTTTGGTGTGATGTGCACCGACCATCCCGAGGTGCAGGCGCTGGTCGCCCGCATCGAGGACCGGCGCGTCATCACCTATGGCGAAAATGCGCAGGCCGACGTGCGCTTCACCAATCACCGCATGGACGGCCCGACCTCGGAATTCGACGTGGTGATCCGCGACCGCAAGACGCACGGCCAGATAACGATATCAGGCCTGCGGCTGCCCATGCCCGGGCGCCACAATGTCTCCAATGCGACGGCGGCGATTGCCGTCGCGCATGAGCTCGGCCTTTCGGCTGAGGCAATCAAGAAGGGCCTGTCGTCTTTCGCCGGCGTCAAGCGGCGCTTCACCCATACCGGTTCGTGGAACGGTGTCGATGTGTTCGACGATTACGGTCATCATCCGGTCGAGATCACGGCGGTACTGAAGGCTGCGCGCAGCGCCACCAAGGGTCGCATCATCGCCGTTACCCAACCGCATCGCTTCACCCGGCTGCGCGATCTGTTCGACGAGTTTTCCGTCTGCTTCAACGACGCCGATACGGTAATGGTGGCGCCCGTCTATGCAGCCGGCGAGGAACCGATCGACGGCGTCACGTCCGACGCACTGGTGTCGCGCATCCGCTCCGGCGGCCATCGCGACGCACGCTACATCGAAGGTCCGGCGGCGATTGCGCCGATCGTGCGCGAGGTGGCGAAGCCGGGCGATTTCGTCGTCTTCCTCGGCGCCGGCAACATCACCCAATGGGCCTATGCGCTGCCCAAGGAACTCGGCGGGACCATCTCATGATGCGCGGCCAGGCGTTGATCGAGAAGCTTGGCGACCGGCTTGCCGGACTGCGCGGCCGCATCACGCCCAATGCCGAGATGGACAAGATCACCTGGTTTCGAGCCGGCGGGCTGGCGGACGCATTGTTCCAGCCGGCCGACGAGGACGATCTTGCCACGTTCCTGAAGGCGGTGCCGGAGGAAATTCCGCTGACCATCGTCGGCGTCGGCTCGAACTTGCTTGTCCGTGACGGCGGCATTGCGGGCTTTGTCATCCGGCTTTCGGCCAAAGGCTTTGGCGAGACCGAAGTGATTGCGCCGACCACGATCAAGGCGGGTGCCGCGACACCCGACAAGCGCCTTGCGGCCGTTGCCTACGAGGCCGGCATCGGTGGCTTTCATTTCTACCACGGCATTCCCGGCGCCATTGGCGGAGCGCTGAGGATGAACGCCGGCGCCAATGGCGTCGAGACGCGCGAGCGCGTGGTCGAGGTACGGGCACTCGACCGCAAGGGCAATGTTCATACGCTGAGCAATGCCGATATGGGCTATGCCTATCGCCATTCAGCGGCGCCGTCCGGGCTGATCTTCACGTCGGCGCTGCTCGAAGGCATTCCTGAGGACAAGGCGGCGATCAAGGCCGCGATGGATGCTGTCCAGAACCATCGCGAGACCGTGCAGCCGATCCGCGAAAAGACCGGTGGCTCTACCTTCAAGAATCCTGAGGGCACCTCCGCCTGGAAGGAGATCGACAAGGCCGGCTGCCGCGGCCTGATGGTCGGCGGGGCGCAGATGTCGCCGATGCATTGCAACTTCATGATCAACACCGGAACGGCCACGGGCTACGAGCTTGAATATCTCGGTGAGACGGTGCGTGCGCGCGTGCTCGAAAGATCAGGCATCCGGCTGCAGTGGGAGATCAAGCGCATCGGTAATTTTCGGCCGGGCCATGCCGTCCAGGAATTTCTCGGGCAGTTGCTTTAGGCAAGCTGACCGCCGTTGCCTTTCGGACTCATGAATTCACATTTTGCTGCCGTTTTTGCGGAAAGTGAATCCATCGGAATCGTAAGCACTTGCCAGCGAATCAACTCTCTGATTCTCTGCCCTGAAGCGTTTCCTGATTTGAGTCGTTTCGACGCGTTACTCGCGTTTCCGTCTGGGGGGCAACCTGCCGGGAGACTCGGACTCAATGTTGCGGAAACACGGGAGCGAAGTTGCTCGGGCGCATTTGAGTGCGCGCGATGCTTTTCGGGGCATGCACGATGGTGCAGGCCTGCTGTGAGAGGAAATGACGGGGAATGACAAGCAAGCATGTGGCCGTTCTTCTGGGGGGATTCTCGTCCGAGCGGCCCGTGTCCCTGTCGTCGGGTAAGGCCTGCGCCGATGCGCTCGAGGGAGAGGGCTACCAAGTCACCCGCGTCGACGTCTCGCGCGACATCGGCTCGGTGCTCAGCGCGCTCAAGCCTGACGTCGTCTTCAATGCGCTGCACGGCCCTTTCGGCGAGGACGGCACCATCCAGGGCATCCTCGAGTACCTCGCCATTCCGTACACCCATTCCGGCGTGCTTGCCTCGGCGCTCGCGATGAACAAGGAACAGGCCAAGAAGGTCGCCAAGGCGGGAGGCATTCCGGTGGCGGAATCGAAGGTAGCCAATCGCTTCGCCATTCAGAACAAGCACCCGATGAAGCCGCCCTATGTCGTCAAGCCGGTCAACGAAGGGTCGAGCTTCGGTGTCGTCATCGTCCATGAAGGCCAGTCGCATCCGCCGCAGATCATCGGCTCGTCCGAGTGGAAATATGGCGATACGGTCATGGTCGAGCGTTATGTGCACGGGCGGGAATTGACCTGCGCGGTGATGGGCGATGTGGCGCTCGGTGTCTGCGAGATCATCCCGACCGGCCATTCCTTCTACGACTATGATTCAAAATACGTCGCGGGCGGATCAAAACACGAATGCCCGGCAAAACTTTCACCGAATATTTACCAAAAAATACAGACACTGGCGCTCAAGGCTCACCAAGCTATCGGCTGTCGGGGCGTTTCCCGGTCGGACTTCCGTTATGACGATCGTCACTCCGAAAACGGCGAAATTGTCTGGCTCGAGGTCAACACCCAGCCGGGCATGACGCCGACGTCTTTGGTGCCGGAAATCGCCGCGCAAGCGGGACACTCGTTCGGCGATTTGTTGAGTTGGATGGTGGAGGACGCTTCGTGTCTGCGTTGAAGTGGGGACAGGGCAAGGGGAAGGGCGCGGCCGGGCCGGCGCTGTTCGGCATGCCGTTGTCGTTCGACCATTTCGTGCTGCCGCGCCTGCTCCGCCGGCCGGTGCGCGTGCTGGCGCGCCTCGGCGAAGGCGACTTCGAAGCGCCGCCCTATTGCGCTGCCATGCTGTCGGCGGCACTGCTTGTTTCGAGCAGTGCCTATGGCGCCTATCTCGGCGGATATTCCGACGCCATCGTCCAGAGTGTCACCGCCCGCACCGGCTTTGCGGTCGACCAGGTCAAGGTCGTCGGCAACCGCGAAACGTCCGAGATCGATATTCTCGACAGGCTGGAACTCGACGGCTGGACCTCGCTGATCGGCTTCGATGCCGAAGCCGCGCGCGAACGCATCACCACGCTACCCTGGGTCGAAGCCGCGGCAGTGCGCAAGGTCTACCCGCATACGCTGGAAGTGCGCGTCGAGGAGCGCGAGCCGTTCGCGTTGTGGCAGCAAGGCAGCGCGCTTTCGGTCATCGAGAAATCCGGCACCGTCATTGCGCCGTTCTCCGGCGGCAAGCAGATATTGCTACCGCTGATCATCGGCACCGGCGCACCGGCCAAGGCGCCGGATTTCCTGGCCAAGATCAAGAATTATCCGGAGCTCGCCGCGCGGATCAAGGGCTATATCCGCATCGGCGAACGGCGCTGGGATCTCAAGCTTGAAAACGGCATCACGATCAAGCTTCCCGAAGACGGTGAGGATCAGGCGATTGCCGACCTGGTCAGGATGGATCACGAGAACGGGCTTTTGACGCGCGACATCGCCGCCGTCGACATGCGCCTTTCCGATCGTCTGGTCGTCCAGTTGACGCCGGAAGCGGCGACACAGCGCCAAGCCGCGCTCGACGAAAAGCCCAAGATGCTGAAGCGCAAGCCGGAGACGAAGATATGAGCTGGCTTGGCGGCAATAGCGATGCCTCGTCGCGCCGGTCCGGCATCCTGACGGTGCTGGATGTCGGCTCCAGCAAGGTCTGCTGCGTGGTGGCCAAACTCAAGCCGCGCGACGATGGCAAGCTGCTGCGCGGACGCTCGCATCGCGTCCAGGTGATCGGCATCGGCCACCAGAAATCGCAAGGCGTGAAATCGGGCGTCGTCATCGATCTCGACCGTGCCGAGCACGCCATCCGTCTTGCCGTCGACGCCGCCGAACGCATGGCGGGACTGACGGTCGATTCGCTGATCGTCAACATGACTGCCGGCCGGCTGAAGAGCGAGGCTTTTTCGGCCACCATCAATCTCGGCGGCCATGAGGCCGACGAGGCCGACATCAAGCGCGTGCTTGCCGCCGGCGCCAAGCAGGCGTTGCGGGCCGAGCGCGAGGTGATCCATTCGCTTCCCGTAGCCTTTTCGCTGGATGCCGAGCGCGGTGTGCGCGATCCGCGCGGCATGGTTGGCGACCAGCTTGGGGTCGACATGCACGTGCTGACAGGCGACGCAGCGCCCTTGCGCAATCTGGAGCTCTGCATCAACCGCTCGCATCTGTCGGTTGAACGCATGGTGGCGACGCCCTATGCCAGTGGGCTTGCTGCGCTCGTCGACGACGAGCTCGAAATGGGCGCGGCCTGCATCGACATGGGCGGCGGCACGACGACGATCTCGGTGTTTTCGGAAGGCAAGTTCGTCCATGGCGATGCCATCGCGATCGGCGGCAACCACGTCACGCTGGATATGGCCAAGGGCCTGTCGACCTCGCTCGATGCCGCCGAAAGGCTGAAAGTGATGCATGGCTCGGCGCTGCCTGGCAGTGCCGACGACCGCGACCTGGTTTCCATCCATCCGATCGGCGAGGACGGCGAGGTGCCGTTGCAGATACCGCGCTCGGTGATGACGCGCATCATCCGCGCCCGCATCGACGAGACGCTGGAATTGTTGCGCGACCGGCTGAACAAATCCGGCTACGGCAACGCCGTCGGCAAGCGCGTGGTGCTGACCGGCGGTGCCAGCCAGCTTGCCGGCCTGCCAGAAGCTGCACGCCGCATTCTCGGCCGCAATGTGCGCATCGGACGCCCGCTTGGCGTGGCAGGCTTGCCCGAGGCGGCCAAGGGGCCGGCTTTCTCGACCCCGGTCGGACTTCTGATCTATCCACAGATGGCGAGCTTCGAGAGCCGGCCGGCGAAGGGAATTTCCGGTCTTCGGATGACCGGAACAGGCGGAAAACTGCATCGAATGAGTCAGTGGTTGAGAGACAGTTTTTAATTTTGACGGGGACAGCCCCATAGGCGGCCGCGGCGGCGAAGCGGCGGGAAAGGCAAAGGACGAAGACAATGACCATCAATCTGCAGAAGCCGGACATCACCGAGCTCAAGCCGCGCATCACCGTGTTCGGTGTCGGCGGCGGCGGCGGCAATGCCGTCAACAACATGATCACCGCCGGCTTGCGCGGCGTCGAGTTCGTGGTGGCCAACACCGACGCGCAGGCACTGACGATGTCGAAGGCCGAGCGGCTGATCCAGCTCGGCGCGCATGTCACCGAAGGTCTCGGCGCCGGATCGCAGCCTGAAGTCGGGCGCGCGGCGGCGGAGGAATGCATCGACGAGATCATCGATCATCTCTCCAACACGCATATGTGCTTCGTCACTGCCGGCATGGGCGGCGGCACCGGCACCGGGGCGGCTCCCGTCGTTGCCCGCGCTGCCCGCGAAAAGGGTATCCTCACCGTCGGCGTCGTCACCAAGCCGTTCCACTTCGAAGGCCAGCGCCGCATGAAGACGGCCGACATGGGTATCGAGGAACTGCAGAAATGCGTCGATACCCTGATCGTCATTCCCAACCAGAACCTGTTCCGGCTGGCCAATGACAAGACCACCTTCGCCGATGCCTTCGCGATGGCCGACCAGGTGCTCTATTCGGGCGTTGCCTGCATTACCGACCTGATGGTCAAGGAAGGCCTGATCAATCTCGACTTCGCCGACGTCCGCTCGGTCATGCGCGAAATGGGCAAGGCGATGATGGGAACCGGCGAGGCTTCGGGCGAGGGCCGCGCAATGGCCGCGGCGGAAGCCGCCATCGCCAACCCGCTGCTCGACGAGACCTCGATGAAGGGCGCCAAGGGCCTGCTGATCTCGATCACCGGCGGCCGTGACCTGACCCTGTTCGAAGTCGATGAGGCTGCAACCCGCATTCGCGAAGAGGTCGACCAGGACGCCAACATCATTCTGGGCGCCACCTTCGACGAGGAACTCGAAGGCGTCATCCGCGTGTCGGTGGTCGCCACCGGCATCGACAAATCGGCGGCCGAAATCGCTGCCGCGCCGATCGCCATCCGCGCGGCTCCGCCGAAGCCGGTCAGCCGCCCGGCGGCCCAGGTCACGGAAATGCGCCCGGCGCCTGTCCAGCAACCAATCTATGAACCACGTGCTGCCGACCCGGTCGCCGAGGCCATTCAGCTCGCCGAAGCGAATGCGGCAGCGATGGCGCAGGCCCGCCCGGCACCGGTCGCCCATGCGGAAGACTTCCGTCCGCAGAGCAAGATCTTCCAGGCGCCTCCGGCTCAGCCGCAGCCGATGATGCAGCCAGCGGTTCAGCAAGCGATGCAGCCTGCTCCGCATCGTGAAATGCCGCAGCCGGTTGCCGCAGCACCCCAGCGCATGCCGCGGGTCGAGGATTTCCCGCCGCAGGTGAAGGCCGAAGTGGAAGCCAAGGCGCGCCCGGCCGACCACGAAAACAGCGGCCCGATGGGCTTGCTCAAGCGCCTGACCAACGGCTTGACCCGCCGCGAAGAGGAGCCTGCAAGGCTGCAGCCGGCGCAGCCGCGCGAACCGAAACTGCGCCAGGCGCCGGCGGAAGTGCGCCGCCTTGCCAGCCAGGATCCGCAGCTTTACGCGCCGCGCCGCGGCCAGCTGGACGAGCAGGGCCGACTGACGCCGCAGAGCCGGGCTGTCCAGGAAGACGATCAGTTGGAGATTCCCGCCTTCCTGCGCCGACAGGCCAATTGATCTGTTAACGGTTCGTAACAGTTATTAACAGGCGAGCAGGAAACTGTTCGCCTGTTAACCTTAAAGTGATTGTAAAACAAGGACTTATGGGGCAATCCCGCGCTGGACCGCAGTTACAAAGAGTAAGAAACCGTGATTTGGAGTCTCCCCGCGGGACCATTATCTTCGCCACCGACCAAAGTCGGTTTGCTGGGAGTCTCGGGGAAGTGGCCCTGCCTGCCGATCAATCAAGAGCCGCGCCCTCAGGGCAGAAGCGGACCTAGGCAGCATGGGCTATGGGGATTGTTTTGCACGACTATCAGACGACACTTAAATCGCGCGCGACGCTGACTGGCATCGGCGTTCACAGTGGCAATCCGGTCACCGTCCATTTCCTGCCGGCGGATGCCGATACGGGTGTCGTCTTCCAGCTCTCGAATGCAAGCGGAAGCCACGAATTTCGCGCGCTCGTCTCCGAGGTCGGCGCCACCGATCTCTGCACCATGCTTGGCGATCCGCAAGGCGAGCACATTGCCACGGTCGAGCATCTGATGGCGACGCTTTTCGGGCTTGGAATCGACAATCTCGTCATCGAAATCGACGGCCATGAGGTGCCTATCCTCGACGGCAGCGCAGTGATGTTCATCGAGGCCATTGACCAGGCAGGCGTCGAAACGCTGCCGGTCAAGCGTCGCTACATCAGGGTGGTCAAGCCGGTTCGCATCGAGAACGGCGCCTGCTGGGCGGAGTTCCGGCCCTATGACGGCACGCGCTTCGAGATCGAGATCGATTTCGAAAGCCCGGCGATCGGGCGCCAGCTTTTTGCATCCGACATGAACGCCGAAATTTTCCGGCGTGACGTCGCGCGGGCCCGCACTTTCGGTTTCATGAAGGACGTCGAGCGGCTGTGGGCGGCCGGCTATGCGCTCGGCTCCTCGTTGGAAAACTCCCTGGTGATCGGCGACGACAACCGCGTGATCAATATGGGAGGCCTGCGCTATCCCAACGAGTTCGCGCGCCACAAGACGATGGATGCGATGGGCGACCTGGCGCTCGCCGGTGCCCGGTTCATCGGCTGCTTCCGCTCCTATCGTGGCGGCCACAGGCTGAACGCAGCTGCGCTGCGCCGTCTCTTGTCGGACCGTTCGGCTTTCGAGATCGTTGAGACGACGCGCCGCGAGCGCGGGCGTACCGCCGAGATGAGCGCCGTCAACGCACCCCTCTATGCGCCCTGGATGATCTGATTCCTAAGGTCTTGCGGCCACATTGCGGTCAAGCTGTGTTGCATGGATGCATCACCGGCCGGCCAAATTACACAGCTTTCCAGGTGGCGCCAAACCGCCACAAAAATGTGCGATTGGCCGGGGATAGCGTTGCCGGGCAAGGCAATTATGGTTTATGGCTGCTGCCGTCGACTGAAATGACGCCGAAAGGGCGGAATCCAAACATGTTTTTCAAGCGAGTTGGTCAATCGAAGGCGCTGCGGCGGGCTGTTTTCCTGGCGCTTTCGGTGGTCGTTCCATCGCTGTTTCTGTCGGCCTGCATGTCGTCCGAGAAGGACGTCGATCTATCGACCTATGTCGATCAGACCGAGCCGGCCGACGTGCTCTACAATCAGGGTCTCGCCAATCTGAATGCCGGGCGACTGCAGGAGGCAAGCCGCAAGTTCGATGCCGTCGACCGCCAGCATCCCTATTCCGAATTCGCCCGCAAATCGATGGTGATGGGTGCCTTTGCCGACTACCGACAGGGCAATTACGACGAGGCGATCGGTTCGGCCAAGCGCTACCTGACCCTCTACCCGTCGACCGACGATGCAGCCTATGCCCAGTACATCATCGGGCTGAGCTACTACCGTCAGATCAAGGACGTCACCCAGGACCAGAAGGAAGCGCGTCTTACCGTGCAGACGATGCAGGACCTCGTGACGCGCTGGCCCACGTCCGAATATGCCGACGACGCCAAGGAGAAGATCCGCTTCGCCAACGATCAGCTCGCCGGCAAAGAGATGCAGATCGGCCGCTATTATCTCGAGCGCCGCGAATACATCGCAGCCGTCAAACGGTTCCGCAACGTGGTGGAGAACTATTCCAACACACGCCATGTCGAGGAGGCGCTGGCGCGTCTGACCGAGAGCTACTATGCGATGGGGCTGACGTCGGAAGCGCAGACCGCTGCGGCCGTGCTCGGCACCAACTATCCCGACAGCCAGTGGTACAAGGACTCCTACAAGCTCCTGCAGAGTGGTGGGCTCGAGCCGCGCGAGAATGCCGGATCGTGGATCTCCAAGGCCGGGAAGCTGATCACCGGCGCCTGAGCGGCGCGTTACCATGCTCTCCAGGCTGTCGATCCGCGATATCGTTCTGATCGAGAAGCTGGACATCGACTTCTCGTCCGGCCTTTCGGTCCTTACAGGCGAAACCGGCGCCGGAAAATCCATCCTGCTCGACGCCTTGTCGCTGGCGCTTGGCGCCCGCGGCGACGCTTCGCTGGTGCGGCATGGCGCGGCACAAGGCCAGATCATCGCCGTGTTCGACGTGCCGCGCAACCACGCGGCTCGCATGTTGCTTGCCGAGAATGCCATCGAGGACGACGGCGAAATCATCCTGCGCCGCGTCCAGACGGCTGACGGCCGCACGCGCGTGTTCGTCAACGACCAGCCGTCCAGCGTGACGCTGATGCGCGACATCGGCCGTGCGCTGGTCGAGATCCACGGCCAGCATGACGAGCGCGCTTTGGTCGATCCCGGCGCCCATCGCGAGTTGCTCGACAGTTTCGGCGGCCATCTCGGCGCTGCTCGGGCAACCGGCGAGGCGTGGCGGCATTGGCGTACCTGCGAGCGGGAATTTTCACGGCACCGGGCCAAAGTCGAGGCAGCTGCCCGTGAGGCCGATTATCTGCGTGCAGCGGTCGCCGAATTGACCAGGCTCGATCCGCAACCTGGCGAAGAGACCGAGCTGGCCGAATTGCGCGCCTTGATGATGCGTGCCGAAAAGATCGCCTCGGAAATCCACGATGCGCAGGATGTGCTCTCGGGTCCGTCCTCGCCCTTGCCGCAACTGGCCAGCCTGCTCAGGCGGCTGCAGCGCAAGGTCACCGAAGCGCCCGGGCTGCTCGAGGATGTCGTCAAGTCGCTCGACGAGGCGATGCTGTCGCTCGACGCGGCGCAGTCGGGCGTCGAAGCAGCACTTCGCGCCACCGAATATGATCCGCAGCGGCTGGAGAAGGCTGAGGAGCGGCTGTTTTCGCTGCGTGCCGCCTCGCGCAAGCACAGCGTCGCCGTCGATGACCTGGCGCAATTGCGTGACACCATGGCTGCCGACCTTGCCGATCTCGACGCCGGCGAGGAGCGCCTGCAGGCGCTGGAGAAACAGGCTGCGGCGGCGCGCCAGGCCTATGACACTACGGCGGCCCAGCTGTCGTCGCTTCGCCATGCGGCGGCTGTCGGGCTGAGCAAGGCGGTGATGGCCGAACTGCCGGCGCTGAAGCTCGAACGCGCCGAGTTCATCGTCGAGATCGCAAGCGATGCCGAGAGCCGCATGGAAGAAGGCATCGACCAGGTCGAGTTCTGGGTGCGGACCAATCCCGGCACCAGGCCAGGACCAATGATGAAGGTCGCTTCCGGCGGCGAGCTTTCGCGCTTCCTGCTGGCGTTGAAGGTCGCGCTGGCTGATCGCGGGTCGGCGCCGACCTTGGTCTTTGATGAAATCGACACCGGCGTCGGCGGCGCGGTTGCCGACGCCATCGGCCAGCGGCTGGCGCGGCTGGCAAAACGCGTGCAGGTGCTTTCGGTCACGCATGCACCGCAAGTGGCGGCGCGCGCGGCGACGCATTTCCTGATCTCCAAATCGGGCGGCGCCGACCGGGTCTCGACCGGCATCGCCGAGATGGACCGGGCAGCGCGGCAGGAAGAGATCGCACGCATGCTCGCCGGTGCCACCATCACCGACGAGGCGCGCGCGGCGGCCGAGCGGCTGCTGCGGGAGAACACCGCGGCAGCGTAGAGCTGTTCATCGTTTCACCGAAACGCCGAACCGCTCTACCTCTTTGTTTCTGCGCAGTTCCGGGCGGAAAACCGTTTCACACTTTTCCTGGAATTGCTCCAGGCGAGTTCGTTTCCGGCGCTCGTGACCTGAGTCAGGGTATGGCGCCATCCTGCTGTTCAGGAATGATTTTCTGTGTCTGGTCTCTCCCTCATGAGAAAATCCTGTTCTATTGTGTCGCGCCACCGTGGAGGGAGCAGTGCATGGACGAAAAACCAGTCGATTCGCTCAGCGAAAGCGAGGCGGCAAGCGAGTTGAAGCGGTTGGCGCAGGAGATCGCCGAGCACGACCGGCGCTACCACGGCGAGGACGCGCCGATAATCACGGATGCGGAATATGACGCGCTGACCCGGCGCAACCTCGCCATCGAGCAGCAGTTCCCGCATCTTGTGCGCGAGGATTCGCCCTCACGCAGGGTCGGCGCGCCGCCGGCGGAAGGTTTTGCAAAGGTGCGCCACGCGGTGCCGATGCTTAGCCTCGCCAAGGCCTACACCGACCAGGACGTCGCGGACTTCATAGAACGCGGCCGGCGATTCTTTGATCGCGACAAGGAGCTGAACATCGCCTTCACGGCTGAGCCGAAGATCGACGGGCTATCGGCTTCCCTGCGGTATGAAGGCGGTGTGTTCGTGCAGGGGGCAACGCGCGGCGACGGCGTCGTCGGCGAGGACATCACCGCCAATCTCAAGACCATCGCCGATATTCCCAAGACCTTGAAGGGATCGGACTGGCCCGAGGTCATCGAAATACGCGGTGAGGTCTATATGACCTACGCGGAATTCGAGGCGCTGAAGCAGCGTTCGGCGGCGATAGGCGGCCAGGATTACGTCAATCCGCGTAACACGGCGGCCGGATCGCTGCGCCAGAAGGACCCGTCCGTTACCGCCAGCCGCAACCTCAAATTCTTTGCCTACGCCTGGGGCTATACTTCAAAGGATCCAGCTCCGACCCAATACGATTCCGTGCAAAAATTCGCGGAGTGGGGGTTCAAGGTCAGTCCGCTGATGGTCCGGGCAAAGTCGGTCGACGAACTGATCGCGCATTATCACCTTATCGAGGCCCAGCGCTCATCGCTCGGCTACGACATCGACGGCGTCGTCTACAAGGTCGACCAATTGGAGTTGCAGCGCAGATGGGGCTTCGTCACCGGCGAACCACGCTGGGCGATCGCTCATAAATTTCCGGCCGAACAGGCGATGACGACCGTGCTCAGGATTGACATTCAGGTCGGCCGTACCGGTACGCTGGCGCCCGTTGCCCGGCTTGCGCCCGTCACGGTCGGCGGCGTCGTGGTCGAAAATGTCACGCTTCACAACGAAGACTACATCAAGGGTCTGGACAGCAACGGCCAGCCGATCCGCGACGGCAACGACATCCGTATCGGCGACACGGTGGTCATCCAGCGGGCAGGGGACGTCATTCCGCAGATCGTCAGCGTCGTCGTCGACAAGCGTCCGCCAGATGCCGTGCCCTACGAATTCCCGCACAAATGTCCGATCTGCGGCTCACCCGCAACGCGCGAGATCAACGAGAAGACCGGCAAGGAGGATTCCCGCCGACGGTGCACCGGCGAGCTGATCTGCCCCGCGCAGGCCGTGGAAGGATTACGCCACTTTGTGTCGCGCGGCGCCATGGATATCGAAGGCCTGGGCGCTGAAAACATAGACCTGTTCTTCAATGCCGGGTTGGTCAAGACAGCCGCCGATATCTTCACCCTCCGGGACCGCCGTCCCGCCGTCACCAAGGCGCTGGCGGAGCGACGGGAGGAGCAGGCCAGGCAGCGCGAGGCCGCATCGGGCAAAACGCGCAAGAATGTACGCAGCGTCGAGGAACGCAACTATGACGGCCTCGACAAGCTCTTCGCTGCCATCGACGCCCGCCGCGAACCCGAACTCGATCGCTTCATCTTTGCGCTGGGCATCCGCCATATCGGCGAAACGACGGCCGCTGTGCTCGCCCGAACCTTCTCGACGATCGAGGAGTTGATCCGCATTGGCAAGGAGACAGCAGCAGCAGCCGATCCACACACCGTTTTTCCTTCGATCAACGGCATCGGCGATACCGTGATAGGCGCGCTTCGCGATTTCTTCGGCAATGAACGCAACGACGCCGTACTTGAAGCGCTGCTCACACAGGTCCACCCGAAGCCGTACATTGTGAACGTCTCAGCCGATAGTGCGGTCGCCGGCAAGACAATCGTGTTTACAGGCACGCTGGAAAAGATGACGCGCCCCGAGGCCAAGGCGATGGCCGAACGTCTCGGGGCGAAGGTCGCCGGCTCGGTTTCCGCGAAGACCGATCTCCTGGTGGCAGGGCCAGGCGCCGGTTCCAAGCTGAAGGACGCGACCAAATTCGGCATCGAGGTGATCGACGAGGACACCTGGCTGCAGCGGATTGGCAAGGGCGGGTGATGGCGGCTGCGTTCAATGGATTTGGGCAAAAGGCCATTCCCTTCCTCAAGGCGCTGGATTTTCATCAGAGCCGGGAGTGGTTTTTGGAAAACCGCGATCTTTTCGAGCGCGACCTGCGCGATCCCTTCGGCGATCTGGTCGAGACGCTCTCCGAGCGCTTCACGGCATTGGGGCTCGGCCTGCGCGGCGACCGCAAGAAATCGCTGTTCCGGATTAATCGCGACGTGCGTTTTGCCAAGGACAAACGGCCTTATAACCGGCATTTGTCGGCGATCCTTTCGCCCGACGGCACCAAGATGGAACAGGGCGTGTTTTACGTCCATATCGGGCTCGAGCGATGCTTTGCCGCCATTGCCTGGTGGCAGCCGGGACCGGAGCTATTGCTGGCGCTGCGCAACGCGATCGCGAAGCGGCCCGCTGAATTCCGCAGCCTCGTCGCGGCGCTGAAGAAGAACGGCCTCGAGCTCGACCCGGACGGCTGCATGAAGCGCACGCCGCGCGGCTTCGAGCATATCGCCGAGCCCGATCTCGCTGCCGCGATCCGCAACCGGCATTTTGCCGTCCGGCACGCAATCGAGCCGGCGGATATCTACGGAGCTGGATTGGTCGACGAACTCGTCGACTTCGTCATGCAGGCAAAACCGCTGCTTGACTGGGGCAGGGCGATCGAAGGCAAGGCTTCGCCGCGCTAGGCTCGGAAGCGAGCTTGCCGCGACGCTTCAGCCATCATTTCCGCTGATCGTTTGCCTCAAGCAAATTGGTGTGACAAGCCGGGCCGCTCTCTCTACATACGGCCGTTCCCAAGGAGCGATCGATGTCGGCGGAAGCAATCTCCGAAAACGGAGCGAAAAGCGATTTCTGGGACGGCGTGCGGCTCAGCATGCCCGTCGTGGTGGCGTCGGCGCCGTTCGCGTTGCTGTTCGGGGCGCTCGCAGTCGACAACGGGTTTTCCGTGCTCGAAGCGTTCCTGATGAGCGCAACGGTGTTCGGCGGCGCCAGCCAGATGGTCGGCATCGAGCTGTTCGGCCAGCATGTCGCGCCGTGGCTGATCGTGCTGTCGATCTTCGCCGTGAATTTTCGCCATGTGCTCTATTCGGCTGGCATCGGCCGGCGCATTGCGCATTGGCCGCTGGTGCAGCAGGCGATAGGCTATTTTGTATTGACCGATCCGCAGTTCGCGGTGGCCGAGCGCAAGGCGGAGGCCGGCGAGACCGTCGGGTTCACCTGGTATATGGGCCTTGGGCTGCCGGTCTATGTGTTCTGGGTCATCGAAAGCGCGCTCGGCGCGATGTTCGGCAAGCTTATTCCCGACACCCATGCGTTGGGCATCGATTTCCTGCTGCCGATCTATTTTCTCGGCCTGGTCATGAGCTTCCGCAAGCGGCCGCTGTGGCTGCCGGTGGTCGTCGCCAGCGCTGCCGCCTCCATTATTGCATACAAAACGGTCGGCTCGCCCTGGCATGTCTCCATAGGTGCGCTGGCCGGCGTGCTGCTCGCCGTCATCCTGCCGCCCCGCCACAGCGGCGTGGAGGCACGGCCATGAGCACGACCTTGTGGATCATCGTCGCCGGTTCCATCGCGACCTATCTGACCCGCATCGGCGGTCATCTGGTGATCTCGCGTTTCGATCAAATCCACCCGCGCGTCGAAGCCGGGCTCAGCGCCGTGCCGGCGGCGGTGCTGACCACGCTGGTGGCGCCGGCGGCGCTCAGCGCCGGGCCGGCGGAATGGGCAGCCTTGATCGTCGCCGGCCTTGTCTCACTGCGCGGCGGCCTTATGGCGATGTTCCTGGCGGGTGCTGCCGTGCTGATCCTCGCGCGGCAGCTCGTCGGCTGATCGACTTTTGCCTTGGCGGCGAGAGCACACATGCGCTTTACCGCAGCGACTATTGCCGCGCCGACCCGCGACAGGCTCAGCCGGACCGCCTCCGATCTCTCCTGGTGGGCGCCACGCACGGCGTCGCTATAGAGCGCTTCGTGCTGCTTCGGCGTCAATGCGCTTAGATCGGTCGGCTGGATGCCGAAGGGCTCACGCGACATTTCCATCTCCCCTGGTTTGCCGTGTTGATCGGCAGCTACACCGGCGATTTACGGGAAAGGCATAATCAGTTAAAATGAATAATTAAGATCGTTATGTTCTCCAGGAGAGATGTATGGATTTGGCCGATCTGCGCATCTTCCGCACGGTGGTGCGCGAGGGCGGAATCACCAGGGCGGCGGAAAAACTGTTTCGCGTGCAGTCGAACGTGACCACACGCATCCGGCAGCTCGAGGAGGATCTCGGCGTGCAGCTGTTTATCCGGGAGGGCAAGCGCCTGCACGTATCGCCGGCCGGTCACAGATTGGTCGGCTATGCGGATCGGCTGCTGGCGCTTGCGGAGGAGGCGCGAACGGCGATGCTCGATCCACGCCCGCGCGGCACTCTTCGCCTAGGTGCCATGGAGAGCACCGCCGCGGCACGGCTTCCAAGTCTGCTCGCCGAATACCATGCACGGCATCCCGAAGTGGAAATCCAGTTGCGCACCGGCAATCCGCAGGTTCTCGCGACCGCCATGCTTGCCGGCGAACTCGATGCAGCATTCGCCGCCGAGCCGATCGCTGACGTTCCGTTCGAAAAGCTGCCGGCATTCCACGAACAGCTGGTCATTGTCTCGGCGGCATCGCGCGTTTCGGTCGAAGACCACCTGGACATGCCCAAAACCATGATAGCCTTCGAGCACGGCTGCCCGCACCGCAAGCGGCTGGAACAATGGTACGCGCGTAGAGGGTTCATGGCCGAGAAAACCATCGAGCTTGGTTCATACCATGCCATCCTTGGTTGCGTGGTGGCTGGCATGGGCATAGCGCTGATGCCGAAAAGCGTGCTTTCGGGTTTTCCGGAAAGCCGCTGGCTAAAGCTGCACGAACTGCCCGCTGACGAAGACAATGCCGTCACGGTGTTGTTCTGGCGCAAGGGAGCCGGTTCTCCCAACGTCACCGCTTTGCAGGCACTGCTTGCGGAGCAAAGCCTGTCAACCGGCGTTGCCGCCGCGGCTATTGCTTGAAGTCGTGCGGCAGCGGCGCGGTTGCCTTTTCCAGCCAGGCCAGCGTTTCGCCGTCGAGCATCGGTCCGATCTCGGCCAGTACGCGCGCATGGTATTCGTCAAGCCAATGCAACTCGTCGCGGGTTAAAAGGTCCGATCGGACCAGCCGCTTGTCGATCGGCGCCAGCGTCAGAGTCTCGAAGCCGTGCATGGCGATGTCGCCGCCCTCGATTGCCTCGGCCGGTGTCACCAGAATCAAGTTCTCGATGCGGATGCCGTAGGAACCTTCCTTGTAATAGCCGGGCTCGTTGGAGACGATCATGCCGGCCAGCAGCTTTTCGGTGCCGGTCTTGGCGATACGCTGCGGGCCCTCGTGCACGGCAAGATAGGAGCCGACACCGTGCCCGGTGCCATGGGCGAAATCGCAGCCGTGTCTCCATAGCGCCAGGCGCGCCACTGCATCGATTTCGGAGCCGCGCGTGCCCTGGGGGAAGCGCAGCATGGAGATGCCGATCATGCCTTTCAGCACCAGCGTGAAGCGCTCGCGCATCTCCTCGGTTGGCGCGCCAATCGGAACCGTGCGGGTGATGTCGGTGGTGCCGTCCTGGTACTGCCCGCCGGAATCGAGCAGGAACAGCTCGCCATCCCCCAGCTTGCGATTGGTGGCGCGGGAGACGCGGTAGTGCATGATGGCGCCGTTAGGACCAGCGCCGGAGATGGTATCGAACGATACGTCGCGCAGCGGCATCTGCGTTTCTTCGCCGGTCTGACGGCGCGTCTCCTCAAGCCTGGTGACAACGGCGATTTCGTCGAGCGTGCCGGGCTTCTGGCGGTCGAGCCAGCACAGCAGCTTGGCGACCGCGGCGCCGTCGCGGCGATGTGCGGCGCGTGCGCCGGTGATCTCAGCTTTGTTCTTTGTTGCGCGTGGAATGCGGGCCGGATCGGGCACGGCAATGACGGTGCCGCCATTATCCTCGACCAGCATCCTGAGCTTGTCCGCCGCTAGAACCGGGTCCAGCGCGATTTTTGCGCCGCCCTTGGCCCGGGTGACGATTGCCGTTTCGAATTCACCTGGGTCGTGCAATTCGGCGAGCTGCGTCAGGTAGGCCGCGACGGTGCGCGAAAACTTGCGCTGATCCATGAAAAGCAGATGCGAGCCGTCGGCGGCGAGCACGGCAAAGCCGAGCGCCAGCGGTGTGTGCGGTACGTCGCCGCCACGGATGTCGAACGCCCAGGCAATGGAGGAGGGGTCGGTCAGCACGGCATGGGTGGCGCCGTCCTTCTCGATGGCCGCTGCCAGCCGCACCAGCTTGTCCTTGGCCAGTTCGCCGGCAAAGCCGATCGGGTGGATCTCGACCGGCGCCAGTGGCGGCCCGGGCTGGTCCTGCCAGATGGCGTCGATTGGATTTTGTTCGAGCGGCTCCAAAGTCGCGCCGGACTTCTCGGCCGAGGCCTTCAGCGCCTTGACGTCACTGATCGTATGGAGCCACGGATCGAAGCCCAACCGCACGCCCTTGCCGAGATTATCCTTGATCCAGTTGGCCGGCGGGTTGTCGACAAGGCTCTCGATCGAAAAGATGTCGAGGTCGACCTCCTGGCGCACCTGCAGCGTGTAGCGCCCGTCGACAAACATGACGGCGCGCTCGCCAAGCACAATGGCGACGCCGGCCGAGCCGCTGAAGCCGGTCAGCCATTTCAGCCGTGCCGAGCGGTCGGCGACATATTCGCCCTGGTGCTCGTCGGCACGGGGCACGATGAAGCCATCCAGCCCGTTCGCCGCCAACCATTGGCGCAGCATTGCCACGCGCGGCTTGCCAACGGCCGGATCGCCGGCGGAATCGAAGGTCTGGAACATGTCGGCTCTCCTCGAATGCTGGCGCGACCGTAGCGCATGACTTCGAAAATCGGAATCGATTTTCGGACCGATCATTCCCGGTTGCTGCGTGTCTCTTTGCGCATGGACGCCATGCAGAATCGACGATTTCAAAAAGCGTCAGCGGAGCTTACCTTCTTAATGTGGAGGAAAAGTCCTGTTGCCCTGCAAAGGAGACCGTCATGTCCACGATTTCACCTAGACGCGGATTTTTCAAAAACGCTGTGAAAGCGCTGATCGAAGCTCGCCAGCGCGAAGCGAGCCGGTATGTAAGCGGCGTTCTGCTTGGCTTTGACGACGAAACGCTGAAAGCTCACGGCTACGATCGCGAACAGCTGAAGAAAGCGGCGAACTCGCGCTAAGTCCGAGCGGATTCCGGCTTGCGTTGAAGGCGTCGCGCCTCAGCGCTTGAGGTGAATCGTCACCCAGCCCTCGCGGTGCAAGGTGCGGACGTGCCGGAATTTCTGGCCGACATAGGCCGCGATTACCGCATCGCGCTGGCGCTCGAGGATGCCCGACAAAACAATCGAGCCACCGAGCGCGATATGCTCCGCCATTTGCGGCGCCAGGCGCATCAGCGGCCGCGCCAATATGTTGGCGACGATCAAGTCGAAGGGCGCGCGCGCGGCAAAGATCGGGTGGTGGAATCCGGGCGCCGTCACTGTTTCGACGAGCCCCTTGACGTGGTTCAGCCGCGCATTGGCGGCGGCCACCTTGACGGCGACCGGGTCGATGTCGGTCGCCAGCACCGGTATATGCGCGAGCCTGGCCACTGCGATCGCGAGCACCGCGCTGCCGGTGCCAAGGTCGAGCGCGTTGCGCGGATGCTCGCGCCGTACGACCTGCTCCAGCATTTCGAGGCAGCCGGCGGTGGTGCCGTGATGGCCGGTGCCGAAAGCAAGGCCGGCCTCGATCTCTATGGCGATTTCGCCGCTGTGGCGCTTCCTGCGGTCATGCGCGCCATGGACGAAGAAGCGCCCGGCCCGCACCGGCTTCAATCCCTCCAGCGAGCGCGCCACCCAGTCGATGTCGGGCAGCGTTTCGCGCGCTATAGGCTTCGACAGCGACAGTCCGGCAAGTACATCCCTGAGCCGCGCCTCGACCGCATCGACGTCGTCGCCGGCATAGAGCGATACTTCGTGGATGTCGCGGTCCTCGTCGACCTCGAGCACCGCAATCGGCAGGCCCTCATCGTCGAACGCCGCACCGAGCGCCGCGAAAATGTGATCAGCCTCGATCTTGCCCGCGGTGAAATACAAACGCGTCTGCGTCATTACCGGATGTATCAACCTTCCGCCGCCAGCCGTTTGAGCTTGGCGATGGCGGCGTCCGGGCTTTCGCCATAGGCAATAGTGCCGGCGAAATCGCCCTTGGCATTGAGCAGCAGCACCGAAGCGGTGTGGTCCATCGTGTAGTCGCCGTCGTTCGTGTCGACTTTCTTCCAGTAGATGCCGAAGGACTTGGCCATGGCGTGGACCTTATCCGGATCGCCTGATATGCCGAGGATGCGATCGGAGAAATTGCTGACATAGGTGTTCATGATTTCCGGCGTATCGCGCTCCGGGTCGACCGTAACGAAATAGGCACGCAGGTTCTTGCCGTCGTCGCCCATCGTCTTCAGCCAGCCGGCCAACTCGAAAAGCGTGGTCGGGCAGACTTCCGGACAATGCGTGAAGCCGAAGAAGACGACGCTGGGGTGGCCGCGAAACGCGGCTTCGGTGACCGGCGCGCCCTTCTGGTCGACCAGCGTGAACGGTGCTCCGAACGGCTCGCCGCCATAATGTCCGCGGTACCAGTCGAAGGTGAGCCAGCCGATTCCGGCGGCCATCAGGACGAGAATACCGACCAGAATTGAACGCATCATCAGTGAAAGTCCGTCGTTATTCCATCGGGCGCCGGGTTGGCGCCGTGAAGGCCCTGGCTTGGCGAACACTCTTAGCGGTTCGGTCGCGCCGACGCAAAGATGTCGCGTTGCCGCAACCGGCAATCCTGTGGGAGGCGATCTGCTTGCAAAGCGCTGCCGTTCGTCCCACCTGAGGTCGGCAAAATTTGAACCGCAGGAGGCCTCTTTGCGAAAACTGATTGGCGGCGCGTTAGCCGCATGCCTTGTCATTGGCGCCGGCGCGGCCGCCGCCGAGGAAGTCGGCAAGGTCGGCGTCGATTGGCTCGGCAACGATATCATCGTCGAGGCGATCAAGGATCCGAAGGTCGAGGGCGTGACCTGCCACGTCTCCTATTTCGACCGTGGCGTGATCGACCGCCTGCAGAAAGGCAACTGGTTCGAGGACCCGTCCGATTCCTCGATCTCCTGCCGCCAGACCGGGCCGATCACCATTGGCGACATCGACATGAGCGAGGCCGGCGAGGAGGTGTTCAAGCAAGGCATCAGCCTGATCTGGAAAAAGCAGGTGGTGAACCGCATCTACGACAAGGCCAACGAGACGCTGATCTACCTGTCGCATTCGCGCCAGGTGCAGGATGGCTCGGCAAAAATGTCGGTCACCACCGTGCCGCTCTACGGCCAGAACGTGGTGTGGACCAGCGGCAAGCCGAAATAGAGACTTAAGGTGCTACAGTGTCCTTGGCGCGTCCAAACTGATGCGCGGCGCTGCACTCGGCTTGCGAGACTATGCGCGCGGGCGTAAAGCGCCCGCATGGACCGTCCTGAACACCTTGTCCTAAAAGATCCCGAGCCGCGCATCCATCCGACGGCGGAGCTGAAGGCGTGCAAGCTTGGACGTTATGCGTCGATCGGCGAGCGCGTCATCCTGCGCGAGGTGATGGTCGGCGACTTTTCCTACTTCGA
The DNA here is from genome assembly GCF_040319815.1 of Mesorhizobium sp. M0854. Taxonomy (NCBI): domain Bacteria; kingdom Pseudomonadati; phylum Pseudomonadota; class Alphaproteobacteria; order Hyphomicrobiales; family Phyllobacteriaceae; genus Mesorhizobium; species Mesorhizobium sp. M0854. Next base: position 139,626 of record NZ_JAMYOL010000011.1, on the reverse strand, counting down.
GCGCCACGCCGAGGCGATCTATACGACGATCGGCAAATTCTGCTCGATCGCCGCCAACAGCCGCATCAATGCGCTGGAGCACCCGGTCGAGCGGCTGACGCAGCACAAAATCAGCTATCGGCCCAACGAGTACTTCCGCTGGCTGGGTGTCGATCAGGCATTCCGCGACCGGCGGCGGGCGAGAGCCGTCAGCATCGGCCACGATGTCTGGATCGGCCATGGCGCCGTGATCATGCCGGGCGTGGCGATCGGCAATGGCGCGATCGTCGGTGCCAACTCGGTGGTGACGCGCGACGTGCCGGCCTATGCAATCGTCGCCGGCGTTCCGGCCACGCCATTGCGGCAGCGCTTCAGCGCGGGAACTGCGGCCCGGATCGAACGTCTTGCCTGGTGGGACTGGCCGGTCGAGAAACTGGCCAGGGCAGTCCCCGATATGCAGGCCTTGCCCATCGAAGCTTTCCTCGACCGCTGGGAAAACGGCGCCCCCTGACTTCGGGCGTATCTGCAAGCGGTCCGACGGCCTGCGCGATCTGCTCCTCCAACAATGTACCCGCGATCTTCCGCCACGAGGGAACCAGGAGCGGCTGCCAACTGTTTCTGCAGACACAATGAACTCGGCTTCCGTCCGGGTTCGTCGCCCGGCTGTTGAGGGAGTTTGAATGATTGAGAAGCTTTTCACCAGGATCGCCAACAACGTCGCCCATTTTGCCGGCCTGCCGCCGACGTTTGCCGTCTGTTTCCTGATCATCGTCGTCTGGGCGGCAAGCGGGCCGATGTTCGGCTTTTCGGACACCTGGCAGCTCGTCATCAACACCGGCACGACGGTCGTCACCTTCCTGATGGTGTTTCTCATTCAGAACACCCAGAACCGCGATGGCGCCGCGATCCAGGCGAAGCTCGACGAATTGATCCGGGTCAGCACAGCCCAGAACACCTTCATCGGTATCGAACACCTGACTGAGACCGAGGTCGAAGAGATCCGCAAGAAATGCGAACAGGCAGCGAAGCGGCATGATCAGAAGCTTGCCGAGTTGGCAGCCGAGAAAGCCATGGCGAAGAAGCGGAACACGAAGAAGCACGCAGCGGCGTGATATAAAGGTCCGGCGCATACCTGCGAAGATCGGATCCGATTCTTTGCTCTGGTGATCTTCGGTTCGGGATCATGCGCTGCGTGTCATGAATGCCGCGAAAGCATCCTTGTAGTCCGGATGCCAGCGCGACAGAGCAGGACGGTTCTCAATGATATCGCCAATTGCCCAGGCCATGCGCTTTTCGTCCATGGGCCGGGTCGCCTCGTTATCGGGACACAGGATGTAGAAATCGCCACGCAGCAGCGAGGCCAGCATGAAGTCGATGACCTGCTCGCCGGTCCAGGCGCCGGCCGGCTTTTCGGTGGCGCCTTCGGTCAGGCCGGTAAAAGTAAACCCGGGAATGAGCAAATGCGCCGCGACATTGGCGCCGGGCTCGTTGCGCAGCGCGTGTGCAAGGCCCTCGGTATAGGTCTTCACGCCAGCCTTGGAGACGTTGTAGGCGAGGTTGCCAGGCGGCGTGGTAATGCCTTGCTTGGAGCCGGTGTTGACGATCAGGCCGGGCTTTCCCGCCGCCAGCATGCGCGGCGCGAAGGCCTCGACGCCATGGACGACACCCCAGAAATTGATGTCCAGCAGCCGCTTCCAGGCGTCACGGTTCTCCCAGGGCTTGCCGGGGTTGTTGCCGACGCCGGCATTGTTCATCAGCAGCGAGACGTCGCCGAAAGTGCCGGATGTCCGTTCGGCCAGCCGGTCGAGGTCTTCGGCCTTCGAGACATCGGTGGCGACGGCAAGTACGGCGCTCTGCCCGCCGATAGCAGCGACGGCGCGGGCAGCCTCATCAAGGCGTTCGCCGCCGATATCGGCCAGCACGATCTTCATGCCCATCGCCGCCAGCCGTTTGGCGGCGGCAAGGCCGATGCCGCTGGCCGCGCCGGTAATGACGGCGACATTGCCGGAGGCAAGTGCAGGCAGGGCGGTCTGGATCTCGGCGTCGGTGGTCATGATTTTCTCCTGTTCTGGCCGCGGCGAACTTAGCGCGGAAAAAGGCTCGCGCAAGCCGGTGCCGGCATCTTCGGGTTGACCGCATCGGCGGGCGCTGCGCATGCTGATATCGAAAAAGGAGACCTGACGATTGACCGACTGGATCGAGATCCTGAAAGAACAGACCGCCACCGGCGACCAGATGAGCCGCGAGGTACCGCAGATGCTCGCCAATCCCGACATCAGCGAAGCGCAAGTTATGACGCTGTTTTCGGCGCTCGAAAAACAGGCCGAATTCGTCGAAAAGCTGCGTATGGCGCTGGAAAAATTCGGCCATGATTTTTCAGTGATCAAGGCGGCCGAGCGGCTGGAGGAGCGCTACGCCGACCTTGCCGCTTCGGTAGCGGAAAAGCTGAAAGCAATGCGAGGCTAGACGGGGCCTATTTCTCGATCAGCCGCTCGAAGCGTCTGTCCGGCACGAACCAGATCATCGCCACCAGGACATAGATCGAGACACCGATCCAGTGATTGACGAAGGTCAGCGCGATGGCGGAAAGATAGAGGACCAGCGAGATCTTTCCCTTGAGGTCATTGCCCAACGCCCTGGCGAAGAGAGTCTCGTTGCCGTGCAGTCGATGCAGGGCCATGGTGAGGATGTTGAAGCCGATGGCGCAGAGCGCCAGGTCGACGCCATAGACAGCAACCGGCACCGGCGCGAAATGGTTCTCACCCATGAAGGCTGTCGTCGCCGGCATCAGCGATAGCCAGAACAGCAGGTTGAGGTTCGCCCACAGCACGCGGCCGTCGACCCGCTGCACGGTATGGAACATGTTGTGCAAATTGTTCCAGTAGATGCCGACATTGATGAAGGACAGCACATAGCTGAGGAAGATCGGCCAGAGTGGTGCCAGCGCGGAAAAATCCTCGCCATGCGGCACCTTCAATTCCAGCACCATGATGGTGATGATGATGGCGACCACGCCATCGGTGAATGCCTCGACTCGTCCCTTGCCCATGAATCTCCCCTGACAATCCGCTGAAGTTAAAAGAGGATCTCGCTCAGCGCCATCGGCAAAGCTGCCAAACTTGTCAGGAGCAAGCCGGGGAGGGGGAACGGCTGACGCGAAAAAGGCGTTAGGATGTCAGATCCCGAACAGCAAAAGGTCGAAAAAATGACCGCTCACGCTCAAGTCATGACGCGCGATTACGAACTCGGCGGCCGCGCTGCAGCGGCCACCGTGGCCGCTATGATCGCGGCTCTTTTCGCCGGCAGCACGGCGCTGACGCCGCTTTACATCATCTACAAGCAGGTCTTCGGCTTCTCACAGATCACTTTGACGCTGGTCTACGCCGTCTATGTCATCGGCAATCTGGCGGCGCTGCTGATGTTGGGGCGTGTGTCCGATGTCATCGGGCGCCGTCCAATGGCATTGGCCGGGATGGCGGTGGCCGTGGTCAGCGCGGTGGTTTTCCTGTTCGCCGAAAATGTCGCATGGCTCGACATCGCCCGAATTCTGAGCGGACTGGGAATCGGCGTCGGCGCGGGCACCGGCACCGCCTGGCTCGCCGAATTGCTCCCGACCGACGACAAGTCACAGGCGGCGACGATTGCCACCAGCACCAATTTTCTCGGCCTCGGCCTCGGTGCGCTGGGAGCCGGGTTGCTCGCCGAATACGCGCCTTGGCCGCTCAGGCTGACATTCGTCGTCTACCTGGCGATGCTCGCGACTGTAACCCTGCTGGTCTGGCGCACGCGGGAAACCGTTTCGCGGCCGGGGAAACTGGCTGACGTTTCGATGCGGCCGCGGCTTTCCGTACCCGATGACATCCGCGCAAGTTTCGTTGCGCCGGCGGTGACCGGCTTTGGCGCAATGGCGCTGGTCGGCTTTTATGCAGCACTCGCACCGAGCATTTTGGCGCAGCAACTGCAGGTAACCAACCATGCCGAAGCCGGCGCTCTGTTCTTTGAATTGGCGATCGTGACGGCCGCCACCATTGTAGCGACGGCACGTCTTTCGAGCCGAGCCGCGATGTTCGCGGCGCTTGCGCTGATGATCCCAACCGTCGCGCTGATTGTTGCGGCGCAGGTCTTCGCCTCGATGACCATAATGATTGCCGGCACCGCCTTGTGCGGCGTGGCGGCAGCGCTCGGCTATCGCGGCGGCTTGCAAGTGGTGAACGAGATCGCGCCGGCGGACCGGCGCGCCGAAGTCGTCTCGGCCTTCTTCATCTGCTGTTTTTGCGGCAACGCGCTGCCGGTCATCGGCATCGGCGTTCTGTCGACGGTGGCAGGTGCGACCGTGGCAAGCCTGGCCTTTGCCGGCATGATTGTCGTCTTTTCCCTGGTCGCTCTCGGGTTTGGCGCGAAATACGCGCGCTGAGCCGACCTTTCAGCCGTTCGGTGTCTCGGGCGAAAGATGCGCGCGCTGGCGCGGTACGCCGAGGCCGGTATCCGGCGGTTCGCCGGCAGCCGGCCGGCTCTCGATCATGTGCAGGCTGCGCCAGCGGCCGAAGCGGTAATAGGTCGCGGCCAGCACGAGCGAGGTTATAGAGCCAGCCGGAAAGCTCCACCACAGAGCTTCCTCGCCGATCACGCTTCGGAAGAAATAGGCGAAGCTGGTGCGCACCAGCAGCACCGAGATCACCAGGATGATCAGCGGCGGCATCATCGCGCCGGTGGCACGCACGGTGGCGAAGAGCACGATGGTGATGCCGAACAGGATGAAGGACCACGACGCGATCTTGTTGATGTGAGTGGCGATGTCGATTGCTGCACTGTCGCTGCCAAGGAAGAGGCTGAGCACCGCGCGATCGAATACGAACAGCAGCGCGACGAGCATGCCGGTGAGCACAAGGTTGAAGCCGACGCCGGAGGTGGCGATGCGTCCAATCCGGTCCCAGCGCCTGGCGCCGACATTTTGCGCCGCCATGGACGACACCGCGGCGCCGATGGCGAGCGCCGGCATCTGGATATAGGTCCAGAGCTGTGCGGCTATGCCGTAGGCAGCTGCAACCTGCGAGCCGTACGAGTTGACCATGCCCATCACCGTCAGCGCCGCGGCCGAAACGACGATCATCTGCAGGCCCATCGGCACGCCCTTGAAGACGACGATGCGCAGCAGCGCCGGGTCCGGCCGCAGCAGAGCGAGATTGGCGCCGGCCAGCCGCAGCGGGTGCTTGCGCGCATAGAGCACAATCAGGATGGCAACCACGCTTACCGTCTGGCCGATCAGCGTCGAGGTGGCCGAGCCGGCGATGCCGAGTTCGGGGAACGGGCCGATGCCGAGGATGAGCAACGGGTTCAAAACGACGTCGAGCATGACGGCCAGCGCCATAAAAAGGAAAGGCGTGCGCGAATCGCCGGCGCCGCGCAGCACCGTCATGACGAAGGACAGCAGGTTCATCATCGGCACGGCGAGGAAGATGATGCGCAGATAGGAGCGCGCCAGCGGCAACGCGTCGGCCGGCGTGCCGAGCGCATCGAGGATCGCATCGACCCAGATCCAGCCGCAGACCGCGAACACCACCGAGACGAGGAAGAAGAAGGTGGCGCTGGTTCCGACGATGCGCCGGGCTTCGGGCAGGTCACGAGCGCCGACGGATTGTGCGACCAGGATGGTCGCCGCCATGCCGATGCCGAAGACGGTGCCGAGGATGAGAAACAGCACGAGGTTGGCATTGGACGTGGCGGTCAGCGCCGCTTCACCGAGGAAACGGCCGACCCACACGGCATTTATCGAGCCGTTGAGCGACTGCAGCACATTGGAGCCGAGCACCGGCAGGGCAAACAGCAACAGGGTGCGCGGGATAGGCCCACTGGTGAGGTCGCCGGTCTGCCGGCGCGGGGGCATGTTGTCGTCCATGGCAGGCAACTCGGCGAAGGCTTGTCTGAGTCCGCAATGATTGCCGATTTAACGGGAGAGGTCGATGCGGCGCTGTAAATTCCGCCTGGCGTGCCTTGATCTAAGCATTTCTCAACCTTCCGGAATCGTATATTGATCCCGCACGCGTGGGGCCGCATTTTCCTGGATCTCATGGGTAGGCCGGGGGGCTCATGTCCGATATTCCGTTGTTTTTTGAGCGCCTGAACCGGCGCGCCTTTCTTGGTGCATCCGCTCTGGGCGCGGCCTCCGTGGCTCTTTCGTCGTGCACTACGACGGACGTGGCGGCGCCGGTGCCCGCGGCACCAAGCGATCCGGCTTTCGGCGATGCCGCAAGCATGTATGCCGCGCGCATGGACGAGGGCTATCAACTGCCGGCAATCCCGGTAGCCAAGGTCGATCCGAAATTCGTGCGTCAAATCGTGGCCGACCCGACTGGAGAAAAACCCGGCACGATCGTCGTCGATACTTCCGAGCACTTCCTCTATCTGGTGCGCGACGGCGGCAAGGCAATTCGCTATGGCGTCAGCCTCGGCAAGGCCGGTTTCGGATGGACCGGCAGCGCCGTGGTACAGGCGAGGAAGAAGTGGCCGGTCTGGACGCCGCCGCCGGAAATGATCCAACGCCGGCCGGAACTGGCGAAATACAAGGACGGCATGCCGCCCGGCCCGCAGAGCCCGCTTGGCGCCCGCGCGCTGTATCTCTTCCGTGACGGCAAGGACACGATGTATAGGCTGCACGGCACGCCGGAGTGGGATTCCATTGGGAAGAACGCTTCCTCCGGCTGTGTGCGCTTCATGAATCAGGACATAATCGACCTCTACAGCCGCGTCGACGGCGTCGCGCCGGTCTTCGTGCGCCCGAACCTGTCGGCCGCCGGGAAGATCGCCGCCGTGTCGAACAGGACGGCCGAGCCGATCGATGCCGGCGTGCCAAAGGACGCGGAGATGTTGAGGTAAGTGCCTTCGACTGGATCGTCAGTCGCAGGTTTTGCAACGCACCAGGACACCGTCCTTGCGCGGGCGAGCCGCAACTGAAGGGCACGACCGCTCAATCGCGCCAACTCAGGCGGACGCGTTCCGCGCGTCCGCCTGTATGGGTGCCGCTACTTCTTGGCGAGGCCTGGGAGCGTGACCTGATAGACCAGGAACATGGTGTCGACATCGGCGCCATCCTCGGCCTTGTAGGCCGCGCCTACCTGGAAGCCGTCCTGCGTGAGGAAGTCATTGTCATTGGCGACGAACAGGAAATAGTCGTCGGGCAGTGTCGGATCGAGGACGCTCACCACCGACATCGCCTCCCACTTCTCCGAAAGGTTGTTGCGGTCGTTGGGCGCGCCATTGTGCAGCCCGAAGCGGCCGAGCTCGGTCTTGTCGTTGATGTCAATGAGCGGCGTCAGCTTGGCCGGCGTCACCGATGGATCGAGCTCACCCTTGGGCGCCAGCGGCTTGTCCTTGTCGAATTCTGTGCCGGCGACATCGGTTGCCGCAGACAGATCGACGACGCTGATCTCGCGGTGGAGCGAGGTGTCGCCCTTCAGCCCCTGGCCATTGCCGCTGTCGCGCGCCAGCATCAGGAAGGTCTTGTCCGACAGCGCCACGATTTCGCTCTGCGCGGCGATCTTGGTTTTGCCCTTGGCATCGGTGAACACCGGCAGCGGCACGACATATTCATGCGCGAGCTTGAGCTGGCCGGGATCCGAGGCATCGTAGACCAGCGCGCGCGTGTTCTGACGCGTCGAGGCGGAATCGCCGCCATCCTGCCTTGGGGCCGACTGCAGCACGGCAATCAGGAACTTCCCGTCCGGCGTCAGCGCCATGCCTTCGAGGCCCTGGTTGTTCTGACGGCCGGTTTCGGGATCCTTCGGATCCGGGTCTGCCGCGCCAAGTCCCGGATTGTTGGAAGCAAAGTTTGGCGTCCCGTGACGCATCGGGACAAGCGCCGCCGGCGGCTGCGTTGCCGACATCAGACGCCCATCGGCGGAGAAGCGGTAGATGTTCGAACCGTATTCGTCCGAGATGAACATCGTGCCGTCGGGCAGCCGTGCGATCGCTTCGTTATCGAGCGCGAGCTTGCCGTTGGCTTCGGGCAGGATCGGCATGTCGTCGGTCGCGGCACGCACGCCGTTGAGCGGATCGAGGCCGGTTGCGTCGGCGCCCTTGTCGCCGGTCAAAAGCATGGTGTCTGCAAGCGTCGCCTTGAGGCCCGATTGTTCCTGGCCGGTGGCCGGTGCCGCACCCGGCGCGATCGGGGCGAACTCGATGGCGATCGTGTTGAGGCGCGGGCGGTAATCGGTGGTACCGACGACATTGTAGCCGCGGTCCGGCAACAGCCATAACGAGCCCTTGTAGCCATCGGTGCCATGTGTCCAGCCGGCAGCGTCGATCGACATGCCTGAGCCGGAGCCAAACGTCTCGCCGAACTTGTCCTTCTGGCTGGCCGGGATGCGGCCGACACCGACCATGCCCTTGTTGACGAAGCCGACGCCGCCGACGGTCGCGGCGTTTTCTGCCAAGGCCGGGGTCAAGGCGGTGAACATCGCCAGCGCGACGGCGAGGGACGCGGTTCGGTGCAGGTTTTTCATGGATATCCTCTTTTGAGACAAAGCTGCCGGGATCTGAAAAAGCGCCGCGTGGCATCGAGGATGCCGCGAAAGCCTTCGGAGAAGCGATCTAGGACGCGAACATGATACTTGCGTGACAGTGCCGCGCTTGCTTGTCCCCCATGGTCGCAACTGGCCTGGGTATGGCGAATTCGTCGTCGCCGAGCGAGCAATTAACGACTTTACAAATAGTCGTTATAATGTAAAGTTATGACAATGAAAGGTCCCCGATGACTGCCTATCGTTTCGCCACCCGCCTCAATTCCTTTGCCTCGCGGCCACAGTCCGAGTGGCCCGATCTTGTCGGCAAACCGTCCATGCTGCAAATGGCGGCACGTGCGGCGAAGGTTGCGGAGTTGACCGATCTCGACCTCAACTTCCCCGACCATGTCGATGAAAAGCCTGCGGAAATAGCGCGCAAACTCGGCGATATCGGGCTTTCCATCAATGGTTTCGCCATGCGCTACTATTCCAATCCGGCTTTCAAGCTCGGCGCCTTCACCAACCCGGATCCTGCCATTCGCCGCGAAGCCATCGACCTGACCAAGGCCGGCATCGACGCCACCCGCGAGGCGGGCGCCAGCCTGATGACCTTGTGGCTCGGGCAGGATGGCTTCGACTATGCCTTCCAGGTGGACTACGCAGCGCTCTGGCAACACGAAATCGATGGCATTCGTGAAGTTGCGGCGCATGATCCGGGCTGCCAAATCAGCCTTGAATACAAACCCAACGAGCCGCGCTCCTACAGCCTGATGCCAGATGCGGCGACTACATTGCTGGCGATCCGCGAGATCGGCCTGCCAAATCTCGGCGTGACGCTCGATTTCGCCCATGTGCTCTATGCCGACGAGCAGCCGGCCTTTGCCGCAGCACTCGTGGCGCGACACAGCAAGCTGCTCGGCGTGCATCTCAACGACGGCTACGCCAAGCGCGACGACGGCCTGATGGTCGGGGCCGTGCATACGCTGCAGACGATCGAGCTGCTCAGGCAGATCCGTCGAGACGGCTATGCCGGCGCCATCTACTTCGACACGTTCCCCGACATGACCGGGCTCGACCCGGTCCACGAATGCGAAGTCAACATCGCGACTGTCAAGCGCATGCTGCGCTTCGTCGATCGGCTGGAAAAGGACAATCGCCTGTCCACTGCCGTCGACCGTCAGGACGCGGTCGCCTCGCAGGCCATCATCCAGGAAGCCATGCTCGGGCCGGACAGCTGAGGCCGGCGGCATAGACCGTTTTTCAACAAGGGAGGAAGATCATGAAATTTCTACTTGCCACCGCTGCCGCTGCCCTGATGGCGCTGTCCATCGGCTCGGCTTTTTCCGCGGACCTCGCGCCGCTCAATTCCGACACCGAGAAGGATCGCATCGACTGGTCGCAGCTCAAGGCCAGGTTCGGTGCGTTCCCCAAGCTGCCCGAGGGTACCAAGGCGGGTGCGGTCTCCAAGACGCTGACCAATGAATACTGGCGCTCGCTGGGAGAGGGCTACAAGTCGTTCGGCGACCGCACCGGCGTGCCCGTCGTCTACCAGGCAGCGCAGAGCGAGGGCGACCAGCTCGGTCAGCTCACCATCGCCGAAGGCCTGGTCACACAGGGCTACAACGTGCTGCTCGTCTCGCCGCAGACCGACTCCAACCTGCAGCCGATCATGGAACAGGCCAAGGCGGCCAACGTGCCGGTGGTCAACGTCAACGACGCGGTCATCCCGCAGGCCGAGCATTATGTCGGTAATGTCCAGCGCGACAACGGCGTGCGCGTGGCCAAATGGTTCATCAAGAACCGGCCGGACGGCGGCAAGGTCGCCATCGTCGAAGGCCAGGCCGGCGTCTACGCCGCCGTCCAGCGCACCGATGGTTTCAAGACAACGATCACCGAGGCCGGCAAGTTCGACGTCGTCGCCAGCGTCCCCGGTAACTGGGACCGCCAGACCTCCTACGACGCGGCCACCAACATCCTGCAGCAGCACCCCGATCTGATCGGCTTCTATGCCAACAATGACGGCATGGCGCTGGGCATCGTCGAGGCGGTCAAGGCTGCCGGGCTGCAGGACAAGGTTGCGGTCTTCGGCACCGACGGGATCTCCGACGCCTATGCCTCGATCCGCGCCGGCGAGCTGACCGGCACCGTCGATTCGTTCCCGGTGCTGACCGGCGAGGTGGCGCTGGAATCTGCGCTGCGGCTGGTGGCCGGGCAGAAGCTGCCGCGCGTCGTCGCCACGCCGCAGGCGCTGATCACCAAGGACAATGCCGACCGTTACTCTGGCGCCGGCGACGCCGTGCGCAAGGCGCTGCTCGAGGACGCGGCAGCGGGCCAGTAGAGCAGGGCCGGCAGGTGCCGGCCTTGGGTCGGCACCTTGCCTGGAGAACCGAAGCAATGTCAGCGCGGCTGCAATTCGAGGGCATTTCCAAAGAGTTTCCGGCTGTGCGGGCGCTGAGCGACGTGTCGTTTTCGGTCGGCGCCGGCGAGATCCATGGCCTGCTCGGTGAAAACGGCGCCGGCAAATCGACGCTGCTGCGCATACTGTCAGGCGTCTACCGACCGACGGCGGGAAGCGTGCTGATCGACGGCAAGCCGGTGACGCTGAACAATCCGGTCGCCGCACGCGCCGCGGGCGTGGCGATGATCCATCAGGAATTACAGCAGGTGCCACGCCTCAGCGTCGCCCAGAACATGTTCCTCGGCCATCCGTTGACGCGCGGCGTCGTCTTCGTCGCACGGCGCGAGCAGGAAAGCCGCGCTGCGGAAGCGCTGGCCGCCATCGACCCGACCATCGATCCGGCAGCCCCGCTTGGCTCGCTGAAGGTGGCGCAGCGGCAGATCGTCGAGATCGCCCGGGCGCTGCTCGACCGCGCCAGGATCGTGGCGATGGACGAGCCGACGTCGAGCCTCACGCCGAGCGAGTTCGAACGGCTGGCGGAAGTCATTGCCGGTCTGGCACGCGACGGTGTCGCCGTCATCTATGTCTCGCACAAGCTGGACGAGGTGTTCGGCATCTGCGAGCGCGCCACTGTCATGCGCGACGGCGTTGTGGTCGAAACCGTCGATCTCGCGCAGGTGTCGGAAAAGGCCGTCGTTTCGATGATGGTCGGCCGCGAGCTTGCCCAGGAACAACACCGCTCGCATGCTTCCCCCGAGATCAGGCTGAGCGTGCGTGGCCTCGCCTCGGCAACCAAGGTCCGTGACGTTTCGTTCGACCTGCATCACGGCGAGGTGTTGGGCATTGCCGGCCTGGTCGGGTCCGGCCGCACCGAACTGCTGCGGCTGCTGGCCGGCGCCGACCGGGCCTCATCACGCGCAATAGAGATCGACGGCAAGGCGGTAAAGCTTTCCAGTCCGCGCGACGCCATCGCGGCCGGCATCGGCCTGGTGCCGGAGGAGCGCAAGCGCGAAGGCATCGTGCCGTTGCGGTCGATCTCCAGCAACATGGCGCTGGCCTCGATGGGCGTGTTCGCGCCGCGCGGCGTCATCGATCACAAAAGGCTGAAACGGGTCGCGGCCGAGAAGATGAAGCGGGTCAATCTCAGGCCGTTCCTGCTCGACCGGCCGATCCGCCTGTTCAGCGGCGGCAACCAGCAGAAAGCGATCATCGGCCGCTGGCTGGCGGCGGGAACGCGGATCCTTCTGTTCGACGAGCCGACGCGCGGCATCGATGTCGGCGCCAAGGCGGAGATCTACCACCTGATCGAGGAACTCGCCGCCGAAGGCCATTCGGTTATCGTCGTGTCGTCCGAGTTGCCTGAGGTGATCCGGCTCGCCGACCGCGTGCTGGTCATGCGCGACGGCACGGTCGCCGCCGAACTGGGCCGCGCAAGTCTCAGCGAACACGCGATCGCCGCGCACGCCATACCCCAAACGGAGATTGAGGCCGGCAAGGCGCAAGGCCATCGGGCCGGTGCATAACGGACAGGACCAGCGGATGACCGATATAACCCAACACACAGCAGCGCGCCCAAGGGCAGATTTCCTGCACCGGTTTTCCGTGCGCGACGCCGGCACGCTGATCGGCCTGGTGGTGATCCTTGCCGTCTTCGGGGCGCTGGTCCCCGGCTTTTTTGCCGAGCGTAACCTGATCAACATCCTGCAGCAGTCGAGCATCAATGCCTGCCTGGCGTTGGGCATGACGCTGGTAATCATCTCGGGCGGCATCGATCTGTCCGTTGGGCCGACGGCAGCGGTTTCTGCCGTCATCTCGGCCTCGATGCTGGTTGCCGGCGTGCCGTTTCCGCTGGCCATCGCCGCCGGCTTCGCCATCGGCCTCGCCTGCGGACTGCTCAACGGCGTGCTGGTTGCCTATATCGGGCTGCAGCCCTTCATCGTCACGCTGGGAACGCTCAGCACCTACCGGGCGCTGGCGCTGATCTATACCGGCGGCAATCCGGTGCTCGGCCTGCCTGCCGGCTTCCGTGCCATCTTCAACGGCTCGCTGTTCGGATTGCCATTGGCGGTCATCATCGTGGCCGTGGTCGCGCTGATTGCCTGGATCATCCTCAAGAAGACGCCGTTTGGCGAATATCTGCTCGCCGTCGGCGGCAATGAGGAGGCGGCCTACATAGCCGGCGTGCCGATCGCCCGCACCAAGATCGCCGCCTATATGATCTCGGGCCTGCTGGCAGCGCTTGCAGCGCAGATCCTGATCGGCCGGCTGGGTGCGGCCGAACCCATTCTGGGCAATCTCTGGGAGCTCGACGCCATAGCAGCGGCGGCGATTGGCGGTGCCTCGCTGATGGGCGGCAAGGGCAGCGTCGTCGGCACCATCCTGGGTGCCGTCATCCTTGGCAGCATGCGCAACGGCCTGACGCTGATGAACGTGCAGTCCTTCTATCAGCTCCTGGCAACTGGCCTTATAATCCTCGCCGCGATGCTTATCGATCGCGTGACGAGGGGACGTGGATGACCTTGACCGGGCTGGACCTGAAAGCAGTAGGACCGCGCATTCGCATGATGATGCCGCATCTGACGCCGCTCGAGGCGAAGGTGGTTGAAACCGTCTTCGGACGGCGCGGCTTCGACGAGACCATACCGCTCAAGCAGATCGCCGAGGAGGCCGGTGTGTCGGAGGCGATGGTGGTCAAGATCGCCAAGAAGCTGGGTTTTTCCGGCTATCGCGACTTTCGCACGGCGGTCTATGAATACAGCCGCCTGCCGACCGCCGAGATGCATCAGGAGCTGTCGGTGGACGACAGTTCGGCCGAGATCGTGCAGAAGGTGTTCCGCACCTCCATCCAGGCGCTGGAGGAGACGCTGGCCATCCTCGACATCGACGATTTCGACCGTGCCGCCGATCTGCTTTACCGCGCCAGGAACCGCGATTTCTACGGCGTCGGCGGCTCGGCGCAGATCGCACGCGACGTTTCGCACAAATTCCTGCGCATCGGCATCCGCACCTCTGTCTACGACGATTCGCACCTGATGCTGATGTCGGCCTCGCTGCTCGGCGCCGACGACATCGCCGTCGGCTTCTCGCATTCCGGCAACACGAGCGCCGTCATCGACGCCATCCAACTTGCGCGCAAAAGCGGCGCGCGCACGCTGGCCATCACCAACTATGACAACTCGCCATTGGCAGCCGTCGCCGACATCGTGCTCTGCTCGACCGCGCAAGGCTCGCCGTTGATGGGTGAGAACGCGGCGGCGCGCATTGCCCAGCTCAACATTCTCGACGCGCTGTTCGTGGCGGTCGCGCAACGCGACTACCAGGCGGCGGAGCGCAATCTCGGCCGCACCATGTCTGCGGTGACGTCGAAACGGAAAGACAAGAACTCATGAAAGGCAAGCGGCTCATGAAGGTCTGGGGCACATGACGGCTCCCCCGCCGCTGGTGACCGTATTCGGCAGCCTGCATTACGACATCATGGTCGAAGCCCCCGATCGCCCACGCAAGGGCGAAACGGTCACCGGCCATGCCTGGCATCCGAAATGCGGCGGCAAGGGCAGCAACCAGGCGGTGTCGGCAGCGCGGGCCGGCGTGCGTGCGGCGATGATCGGAGCTGTCGGCGACGATGATTTCGGCCGCGCGCTTCTCGACAATCTCGATCGCAACGGCGTCGACCAGCGCTTCGTGGGAGTGGCTTCGGGCGCCGGCTCGGGCATGAGCGTAGCGATTTTCGACGACAGCGGCGACTATGGCGCGGTGATCGTCTCGGGCAGCAATCTCACTCTCGGCGAAAAGGACATTATTGAGGCGGCCGAGTTGATCGCGCAAACGGTGGTTCTGCTGCTGCAAAACGAGGTACCGGAAGCCGCCAACATTGCCGCGGCGCGAGCGGTGAAGGCGCATGGCGGCCGCGTCGTTCTCAATGCGGCGCCGGCGCGAAAGCTGACAGCCGAACTGATCGCGCTGACCGACATCGTCATCGTCAACGCCATCGAGGCGGAGTTTCTGGCCGGCGTTTCGGTCGTCGACACGCTCGAGGGTGCTGCGAAGGCGGCCAACATGCTCGTCGGTTTCTATCCGGCTGCAATCGTCACGGCCGGCGGCGAGGGCGTTGCCTATTGCGACCGCGACGGCCAGGCATTCGCCTTGCCGGCGATGCCGGTGGAGGTGGTCAGCACCCACGGTGCCGGTGATGAATTCGTCGGCGCCTTTGCGGGGTGGCTTGCGCGTGGAGCGCCCGTCGAGGCGGCACTTGCCGCCGCCAATACCGCCGCTGCCTCGCTGGTCGCAACGCCGGAGCGCGAGCGCGGGGGTCTTGATCAATCTGAGCCTGCTCAGTGACCGCCGCGATTCAATCGCTGTCGCGCGCGATCAGTTCCAGCGGCCAGACTTCACGGATGATGCGTGCGCCTTCGGCGCCGGCGTAAGCCGGGATCGATGCCAGCAGCATTTCGGCCAACCGCTCGCCCATCGGCTCCAGCGCCGGTCGGAAGCCGGTCAGCGCCGGCGAAAAATAGCGGCAAAGCGGGGTGTCGACGATGACGATCACCGCGACGTCGTGGCCGGGCCTGATGCCCGCCTCGGCCAAAGCCTTGCACCCGCCAAGCGCCATCGCGTCGTTGTTGAAGATGATGGCCGTCGGCGGGTCCTTGGAGCGCATGACCTTCGGCGTCACCGCGTAGCCGCCGGCCTCGTTGATGAAGCCGTCGGCGATCAGTTCGGGGTCGAACTCGATGCCGTGCCGCCGCAACGCCTTGCGATAGCCGGCGAGGAACAGATAGCCGAAATTGAGGTCGAGCGACGGGCGGATGGCGGCGATGCGGCGGTGACCGCGCGCGACGAGACGATCGACCGCGTCGGCCCCGGCTTTTTCGAAATCGAGGTCGAGCGAGGGATAGGAATCGCCGCCGGAGCGGCTGCGGCCGAGCGTCGCGAACGGGAAACCAGCCTGGGTCAAATAGTCGATGCGCTCGTCCTCGCGCCGCGTCCAGGCCAGCACTACGGCATCCGCCCTGCGGGTCTCGACGACACGGCGCAGGCGCTCCTGCTGATAGTCGCCCGGCGCGCCCATCACTACGATCAGGTCAAGGCCGCTTTCGGCGAGCTTGGCCTGCAACCCGGTCAGGAACGGAATGAAGAACGGCTCGCCATATTCCTGGTCGCCCGGATGCGGCTGCAGCATGAAGGCGATCGAATGGGTGGCGCCGCGCCGCAGGCTGCGGCCGGACTGGTTCGGTGAATAGTTCAGCTTCTTGGCCGCATCGAGCACGCGCTGGCGCGTGTCGGCATTGACGTCGGCGCGGCCGTTGAGCGCGCGCGACACCGTGCCGATGGAAATATTCAGGTGACGCGCAAGGTCGTGAATGCTGGACGCCAAAGGACAGTTCTCCCCCTTGCTTGGCTAGCACCGGCCGCTCTCCGGGCCAAGCCGACGCCACGATTTTTCACAGCCGGCCAATTGACATTCTACGCCATCGGGTGTGTTCTCGTAAACGTTTACGGAAGAACGTTTGCGGCTCTGCCGTGAACGCCGTGACGATCGGTCTGGAGGGGCCGAGAGGGAGGAGTGCTGAATGATCAATGTCGTCCTGGTCGGCTGCGGAGCGATGAGCAAGGCCTGGCTCGATGCGGCCAAGCAGATCGACGGGCTCGCCATTGTCGGCCTGGTCGATATCGACGCCGAAAGGGCGCGGGCAAGGGCGCGCGAATACGAGCTTTCGAGCGCCGTCATCGGAACCGACCTCGACGCCGTGCTCGACCAGACCAGGCCCGCCGCGGTATTCGACGTCGTGGTTCCCGCCGCCCGCCGCGAGGTCGCGCTTTCCGCCTTTGCCCACCATTGCCATCTCTTGACCGAAAAGCCGCTCGCCGACAGCCCGGACAATGCGCGTGCCATTGTCGGGGCGGCCCGCAGCGCCGGCCGCATCCATGCCGTCGTGCAGAACCGCCGCTATGTCGCCAACGTCAGGCGCATCCGGCGCTTTCTCGATTCCGGCGCCATTGGTGCGCCAACCAGCATCCACGCCGATTTCTTCGTTGCGCCGCATTTCGGCGGTTTTCGCGAAGAGATGCGCCATGTGCTGCTGCTCGATATGGCGATCCACACATTCGATGCAGCCCGCTACATGGTGGCCGGCGAACCGGCCGGCGTCTATTGCCAGGAGTGGGAGCCGGCCAACTCCTGGTATCGGCAAGGGTCGTCGGCAACCGCAAGCTTCGACCTCGGCAGCGGCAAGCTGTTCACCTATGCCGGCAGCTGGTGCGCGGCCGGCTTCCGTACCAGCTGGGACAGTACATGGCGGATCGTCGCCGAGCGCGGCAGCATTGTCTGGGACGGCGCGGACGGATTGAAGGCGGAAGTCGTGCGGCCGGTCCGTGAAGGCCTGTTCGACCGCACCGAACCGATAGCCGTGCCGCCGCTCGACCCGGCAGATCGCGTCGGCGGCCATCTCGGCATCATCCAGGATTTCGTCCGCGCCGTCGAGACCGGCACCGAGCCGGAGACGCGCGGCGCCGACAACATCAAGAGCCTGGCCATGGTTTTCGCCGCAATCGAGAGCGCCGAAACCGGGCACCGGGTCGCTATCGCTGCACAGGAAGGATCATGATGCCAAACCCGCTGCTCGACATCAGGATCGGCACAATGGTGCGGGCCAATCTCGACGACCCGGCCGCCTATGTCAGGCAGATCCTGCCGCTCGGCTTCGAGAGCATCCAGCCGTTCTTCTGGCAGACGCTGGGCGGCAAGGACATTCCGCGGCTGGCGGGCGAGATCCGCGAGGCGATCGGCGATGCCGATGTCATCGTCTCGTCGATCGGCGTGTTCGGCAATCCGCTGGAGAGCGGCGAGATCGATCGCGGCGTGCTCGAGGCGTGGGAAACGATCATCGACAACGCGCATCTGTTCGGCACCAATGTGGTCAGCGGCTTCACCGGCCGCATTCGCGGCAAGCCGCTGCCCGACAGCCTGCCGCGCTTCCGCGAGGTCTGGGGGAAGCTGGCAAGGCGGGCCGCCGACAAGGGCGTGCGCATCGCCTTCGAGAACTGCGCCATGGACGGCAATTGGGCCAGCGGCGACTGGAACATCGCCCATAATCCGGACGCCTGGGAGCTGATGTTCAACGAATTGCCAAACGACAATCTCGGCCTGGAGTGGGAGCCCTGTCACCAGTTGGTCTATCTGATCGACCCGATCCCGCAGATCCGCAAATGGGCGCCGCGCATCTTCCACGTCCATGGCAAGGACGCGACGGTGCGCTGGGACGTGATCCGCGAACATGGCGTGTTCGGCCGCCTGCCGTTCGTTCAGATGCGCACGCCGGGTTTCGGCGACAGCGACTGGGCGCGGGTGATCAGTGAGCTGCGGCTGGCCGGCTACAAAGGTGCCATCGACATCGAGGGCTGGCACGACCCGGTCTATCGCGGCGATCTCGAGATCACCGGCCAGGCGCGTGCGCTGGATTATCTCCAACAATGCCGGGGAGGCGCGAGCTACCTGCCGAACCCGGTGTGAGGCTAATGCATGTCGCGCAAAAGTGCCCAGCGGTTTTGCGATAACGACATGCATAAAAACAGGACAAGCCGGCGGGAGGTGCCGGCCAGCGAAAGATTGCGGCGCAATGCCGAAGCGATCGTCAAAACCCCTCGGCTAGCGAGGGAACAAAGGGAGGATAAGTGCATGAGCATTACGATGAGAAGGACAGTTCTGCGCTCGACCGTCGCGGCGGCCGCGATGGCGCTCGCCGCCGCACTCTCGACCTTGCCGGCGCAGGCGCTCGATGCCCAGTGGTGTAAGGATGTCCATATCCGTTTCTTCGTCGGCGGCGCCGAGGGCGATGCCTTCGGCACGATCGTCTATAATGGCGCGAAGCAGGCGGCGGCCGATCTCGGGCCGAAGGTCGACTACATCTTTTCCCAGTGGGATGTCGAGAAGATGGTGCAGCAATTGCGCGAGGCTGTCGCGGTCAAGCCCCAAGGCATCGCCATGATGGGCCACCCGGGCGACGCCGCGATCATGCCGCTGGCCGAACAGGCGCACAAGGACGGCATCAAGATGATGTACCAGAACGTGCCGGTGCCGACGGTCACGGCGGCGTTCGGCGGCGGCTATGTCGGTGCCCAGCAGGAGCAGCAGGGCCGCGCGCTTGGTGCCGAGGCGGTCAAGCTGGCCGGGCTCAAGGCCGGCGACAAGGCAATCATGATCGGCCCGTTCGAGAACGAGAGCCGCGGCGCGCGCGAACGCGGCACTGTCGCTGCCCTCAAGGAAGCGGGTGTCGAGGTCATACAGCTCTCCTCGCCGCCGAGCGGCGAATGGGCTTCCGACCCAAATCTGGCCCTTCCGGTGATCACCGCGGCACTGCTCAACAATCCCGACGTCAAGGCGGTTGGCTATCCCGGCGGCCAGATGCTGGGCAATGTGCCCACCTATATGCAGGCGGCGGGCAGGAAGCCGGGCGATATCTTCAACTTCGGCTTCGACACCAGCCCGCAGATCGTCGAGGGCTTCAAGGGCGGCTGGGTGCAGCTGACGGCCGACCAGCAGCCGTTCCTGCAAGGCTATCTGCCGATCCTCAGCCTCTGCCAGCAGGTTGTGCTGGGTCTCGCACCGATGAATGTCGACACCGGCGCCGGCTTCGTCACGCCGCAGAATTACGAGATCGTCGCCGAGCTCGCCAAGCAGGCGCTGCGCTGACCTCCCAAGCCGCCGGCCGGGATCGAGCCCGGCCGGCGGGACCGCCGGCGAAAAGGCCGGCACGCGACAATCAAGCGAGGATCGCCATGGCCGAACGCATCATCGAACTGCGCGACATCACCAAGTCCTACGGCCAGGTCTATGCGCTGGGCGGGGTCAATCTCAGCGTCGATCGCGGCGAGGTGGTCGGCCTGATCGGCGACAATGGCGCCGGCAAGTCGACGCTGATCAAGATCCTGTCCGGCGTGGTCAAACCGACCAGCGGCGAGATTCTCGTCCGCGGCAAGCCGGTGACCGGATGGAACCCTGCGCGCTCGCGCGACGCCGGCATCGAAACGGTGTTCCAGGACCGGGCGCTCGCCGTGCAGCAGACGATCGTGCGCAATATCTTCATGGGCCGGGAGCTCACCGGCTGGCTTGGCTGGCTGAAGGTCAACAAGGAGATCGCGGAGGCGAGCCGGCTGATGCGCGAGATCGGCTTCACCTCGAAAGTGTTCACGCCACAGTCGATCGTCGGCCAGCTCTCGGGCGGCGAACGGCAGGGCGTGGCGATCGCGCGGGCCATCTATAAGAAGGCGGAGCTGATTGTCCTCGACGAACCGACGACCGCGCTATCGCTGACCGAGACCGCCAAGGTCTTCCACTTCGTGCGCCAGGTGCGGGCGAGCGGTCGCTCGATCCTGTTCATCGGCCACAACATCCACCACGTCTTCGATATCGCCGATCGCTTCGTGGTGCTGGATCGCGGCAAGGTCGCGCTCAGCGCCGACCGCAGCGAGGTCAAATCGGCCGAAGACCTGATCAATTTCATGGAAGACGTCGCCCACCCCAGCGGATTGCCGGGGTTGCACGACGCGGGCGATGCGGGGAGGGCGGCACGATGAGCAAGACCATGGAACCCGATCTGCAGAGCCCCCTCGGCGGCACGCATGGCGAAACCGCCGGGAAAGAGTGGAGACACCCGTCCGACAATTGGCTGCGCGGGTTCATCCTCGACAACCGCGCCGCGCTCGGCACGCTTGCCGTGTTCATCGTCATGATGGCGGTGTTCATGATCGCCAACCCGATCGTCTTCACCACCTGGTATCTCTACAGCTCCGTACTCACCACGCTGCCGGTGGCGCTGTTCGTGGTGGTGCCGCTGGTCTTCGTCGTCACTTGCGGCGAGATCGACCTGTCGTTTCCGGCGACGATGGGCTTTGCCTCCTGGGTGTTTGCGCTGGTCGTGCAGGCCGGCTACGACCCGTTCCTCGGCATCGCCGCCGCAATCATCACCGGCATGCTGCTCGGCTTCCTGGTCGGCTCGCTGGTCGTCTATGGCGGGCTGTCGTCGCTGATCGCCACGCTCGGCATGAATTTCCTGCTGCGCGGCCTGATCCAGATCATCAACGAGGGCAGGTCGACGGCACTGACCGGTCTTGCCGACAGCTGGGCCTACAAGATCTTCTCCAGCCAGCTTTATGGCATTCCGGTGCAGATCTTCTGGGCCATCGGCTTCGTCGTGCTGTCGGCGCTGCTTTACAACCGCCATCGCTTCGGCGCGCAGGTCAAGGTGGTCGGCGACAATCCCGACAGCGCCCAGCAGATGGGTATCGACGTCAAGCGCGTGCGGGTGAAAGTGTTCGTCTTCGTCGGTATCGGCGCGGCGATCGCCGGCACGTTCTCGGTGATGATCAACTTCACCTGGTGGCCGACGGCGGGCGACGGATACCTGCTGCCGGTGCTGGCATCGGTGTTCGTCGGCGGCACCCCGACCTGGGGCGGCATCGGCACGGTTGTCGGCGGCGCGATCGGCGCGGTCACCGTCTCCTTCATCCAGACCGGCGTCGTCGCGGCAGGCCTGAGCGGCTTCTACGTCCAGTTCTTCAACGGCCTGATCATCATCCTGTCGCTGCTCGGCCACAAGTGGAACCAGGCGCGGTATCGCTAGCGCCCGGCGGCCTCACACCCCGGTGACAAACCCGTCCAGCACGCGTTTCTGGCCGGCCTTGTCGAAGTCGATGGTCAGCTTGTTGCCTTCGATGGCCGAGATGTTGCCGTTGCCGAATTTCTGGTGGAAGACGCGGTCGCCGACGCTGAAGGGGGACGGCGTGTCGGCGACGGATTTGGCGACCAGCTCGCCGTCGATGGTGCGGCCCTTGACCGAGGTGCGGCCGGCGCCGTAGCCGGAGTCGGTTTCGCCATAGCCGATGCGCTCGACCTGGTGACCGGAGCGCGTGCCCCAATTGCGGTCGGTCGCCTCGGTGCGGTTGGCCTGAGCACGCTGCCAGCCCGGTGTCGCATAGGTGCTGGAGAAAGCGACGGATTTTTCGGCGCCGTTATTGCCGCCGATGTTGTCGAAGCGCGATGCCCCATAAGGGTTCTGCCTGCCTGCACCTTGGCCTCCACGACCGGAGGCGAACGAGCCGCCGCCATAGGCATTGCCGTAGCCGCCGTAGGAGTTGCCGCTCTCGGAAACTTCGACATGGGCTTCCGGCAGCTCGTCAAGGAAGCGCGACGGGATGGTCGATTGCCAGAGGCCGTGGATGCGGCGGTTGGAGACGAACCAGATGTGCAGGTTCTTCTTGGCGCGGGTCAGGCCGACATAGGCGAGGCGGCGTTCCTCCTCCAGCCCTGAGCGGCCGCCCTCGTCGAGCGAGCGTTGGTGCGGGAACAGGCCTTCTTCCCAGCCGGGCAGGAACACGGTTTCGAATTCGAGGCCCTTGGCCGAATGCAGCGTCATGATGTTGACGGCGTCGAGCTCGGCGTCCTGCTCGGCGTCCATCACCAGCGCGACATGTTCGAGGAAGGAGCGCAGCGATTCGTACTCCTCCATGGAGCGGATCAGTTCTTTTAAGTTCTCGAGCCGGCCGGGCGCTTCGATCGAACGGTCGTTCTTCCACATGTCGGTGTAGCCGCTCTCCTCCAGAATGGTCTCGGCGAGCTCGGTGTGCGGCGTGGTTTCCAGCGCCTTCTGCCAGCGCTCAAAATTGGCCGCGACCTCACGAAGTGCGGCGCGTGGCTTCGGCTTCAGCTCGTCGCTCTCGGCGAGTTTTGCCGCCGCCTCCAGCATCGGGATGCGCAGCGCCCGTGCGGTGTCGTGGATCTGGCGGATGGTGGCCTCGCCCAAGCCGCGCTTCGGCACGTTGACGATGCGCTCGAAGGCGAGGTCGTCGGCGCCTTGTGCGACGACGCGGAAGAAGGCCAGCGCATCGCGGATTTCGAGGCGCTCGTAGAAGCGCGGGCCGCCGATGACGCGGTAGTTGAGGCCGAGCGTGACGAAGCGGTCCTCGAATTCGCGCATCTGGAAGGACGCGCGGACGAGGATCGCCATGTCGTTGAGATTGTGCTTCTGGCGCTGATAGGCCTCGATGGTCTCGCCGACGGCGCGGGCCTCCTCCTCGGAATCCCAGGCGGCGTGGACATGCACCTTCTCGTCGTCCTCGGCGATCTTTTCGGTGAACAGCGTCTTGCCGAAACGGCCCTCATTGTGGGCGATGAGGTGGGAGGCGGTGCCGAGGATGTGCGCGGTCGAGCGATAGTTGCGCTCCAGCCGGATGATGGTGGCGCCGGGGAAATCCTTGTCGAAGCGCAGGATGTTGTCGACCTCGGCGCCGCGCCAGCCATAGATCGACTGGTCGTCGTCGCCGACGCAGCAGATATTTACGGTGGACAGGCGCGGGCTTCCCTCCCCCTCGAGGGGAGGGTGGCCGGGCGAAGCCCGGTCGGGTGGGGTCCGTGCGGCAGTGCTCGACCTACCGGCGGCAGTGCTCGACGCTCTAGCGGTGCCTTCTGCGGCAACCCCCTCCGCCCGCTTCGCGGGCACCTCCCCCTCAAGGGGGGAGGATTGCGGCCGTTGTGCCAACAGCCGCAGCCACATGTACTGGGCGGTGTTGGTGTCCTGATATTCGTCGACGAGGATGTAGCGGAAGCGCTTATGGTATTCCTTCAGCACGTCCGGATTGGCGCGGAAGATGCGGATCGGGTGGCATAGGAGATCGCCGAAGTCGCAAGCGTTCAGCGTTTTCAGCCGCTCCTGATAGGCCTTATAGAGCTCGCGGCCCTTGCCGTTGGCGAAGGCACGGGCATCGCCCTCGGGGATGTCGGCGGGACCGAGGCCCTTGTTCTTCCAGCCGTCGATCATCTGGGCGAACTGCTTGGCCGGCCAGCGCTTGTCGTCCAGCCCTTCGGCCTGGATAAGCTGCTTGATCAGGCGCACGACATCGTCGGTGTCGAGAATGGTGAAGTCGGATTTGAGCCCGGCCAGCTCGGCATGTCTGCGCAGCAGCTTCACTCCAATCGAGTGGAAGGTGCCGAGCCACGGCATGCCCTCGACATTGCCTTCGCCGATCAACAGGCCGATGCGCTGCTTCATCTCGCGCGCCGCCTTGTTGGTGAAGGTGACGGCGAGGATCTGCGAGGGGAAAGCCTTGCCGGTGGCAAGGATGTGGGCGATGCGGGTGGTCAGGACGCGCGTTTTGCCGGTGCCGGCGCCGGCCAGCACCAGCACCGGGCCTTCGGTGGTTTCCACCGCCAGCCGCTGCTCGGGGTTGAGGCCGTTGAGATAATCGGGCGCGTTGTTCTGGTTGCTGCGGGCAGCCATGGCGCGCGCGGCAATGCCCGACGGGGCCACGGGCCGCGCGTTCGGTTCGTCAAAAAAGGGCATGTCTTCCGAAAAGCCGGACATCTCCCCCCGAATGTAGTGATTCGGCAGCGAAAGGCCAGAAGTGTCTCCGTTTTGTTCTCTGTCCAGTCGGTAGACTCACAATCTGAATGGGTCTGCTAACCAAAACGCCGGGCTTGCGATGGGCCGGCACCGTAAAACGCCGAGCTTGCTTGACAGGGGAAGCGGGCCGGAGAAAGTTGCGTGGGGGCAGGAACGCAATGCGGGGTTGCCCATGGACGCGTCGCGGAGCGCACCAGTCGAAGGAGCACCGTCTTGGCTGTGGTCATCACCTCCCTGATCCTTTTCCTCATCGGCCTGGCGATTGGCGGCGGCGGCATCTGGCTCGTGACGCTGGGCGGCAGCTGGTACTACGTCATCGTCGGTCTAGCTTTCCTTGTCGCGGCCTGGCTGCTCTACAGGCGCAGATCCACGGCGCTGTGGCTCTACGCGGCGATCGTGCTCGGCACGCTCGCCTGGGCGGTCTGGGAGATCGGCTTCGACTGGTGGGAGCTCGGCCCGCGCGGCGGCATCATCGTGCTTGTCGCGCTATGGCTGTTGACGCCATGGGCGCGGCGCGGGCTTACCGGTCCCGACGGACGCGCACCGCTTATCCTCGCCGTACTGGCATCGCTTGCCGTCGCCGGTTATTCGATGACGACCGATCCAAAGGATATTACGGGTGAACTCAACACCGACAAGGTGACGCCGACGGCCGATCTTGGCGGCAACGTGCCGGCTGGCGAATGGCACTATTACGGTCGCACGCAATACGGCCAGCGCTATTCGCCGCTCGACCAGATCACCGCCGAAAACGTTGCCAATCTGCAGCCGGCCTGGACCTATCGCACCGGCGACGTGAAAGGGCCCGACGACATCGGCGAGACGACCTATCAGGTGACGCCGCTGAAGATTGCCGACACGCTCTACATCTGCACGCCGCATAATTTCGCCATCGCCATCGATGCCGCGAGCGGTAAGGAGAAATGGCGCTTCGATCCGCAGGTCAAGCTCAACAAGGACCGCCAGCACCAGACCTGCCGCGGCGTGGCCTATTATGCCGATGCCAAGGTCGCCGCCGGCCAGCCCTGCGCCACACGCATCTACCTGCCGACATCCGACGCCCGGCTGATCGCGCTCGATGCGGCGAATGGCCAGGTCTGCCCGACTTTCGCCGAAGGCGGCACGCTGAACCTGCTCGCCAACATGCCATATCCGAAGCCGGGCTATTATTATTCGACCTCGGCGCCGCTGATCGTCGCCAACAAGATCATCGTCGGCGGCGCGGTCAACGACAATTATTCGACGCAGGAGCCGTCCGGGGTCATCCGTGCCTACGATGCCGACACCGGCGCGCTGTTGTGGAATTGGGATTCGGGCAATCCCGACCAGACGATGCCGCTGCCGCCGGACCAGACCTACACCAACAACTCACCCAACATGTGGTCGACGGCGAGCGTCGACGAGAAGCTCGGGCTGCTTTATGTGCCGCTCGGCAACAAGACGCCGGACCAACTCGGCGCCGGACGCAGCGCCAATGACGAGAAATTCTCCTCTTCGATCACCGCGCTCGATCTCAACAGCGGACAATTGCGCTGGGTGCGGCAGACCGTGCACCACGATCTCTGGGACATGGACGTGCCGGCGCAGCCGACGCTGGTCGACATCACCACGGAAAGTGGCGTGGTGCCGGCGCTGGTCGGGCCGACCAAGCAGGGCGACCTCTATGTGCTCGACCGGCGCAGCGGCGAGCCGATCGTTCCGGTCAAGGAAGTGCCGGCGCCGGGCGGCGCGATCGAAGGCGACCATACCTCGCCGACGCAGCCGGTCTCGGATCTCAGCTTCAGTCCGAAACCGCTGACCGGCGCCGACATGTGGGGCATCACCATGTTCGACCAGCTGGCCTGCCGGATCGAGCTCCGGAAGTTGCGCTATGAGGGCCGCTACACGCCGCCGTCGCTGCAGGGCTCACTGATCTACCCCGGCAATTTCGGCACCTTCAACTGGGGCGGCGTGGCAGTCGATCCGGTCCGGCAGGTGATGTTCGGCATGCCGACATACCTGGCGTTCATCTCCAAGCTGGTGCCGCGCGCCGACGTGCCGCCGCCCGGCGACACCAAGGGCAGCGAACAGGGCCTGAACCGCAATGACGGTGCGCCTTACGCAGTCATATTGAAGCCGTTCCTGTCGCCGCTCGGCATTCCCTGCCAGGCGCCGCCCTGGGGCTATGTGGCGGGCGCCGATCTTCGGACCGGCGAGATCGTCTACAAGCATCGCAATGGCACCGTCTACGACATGACGCCGCTGCCGCTGCCGTTCAAGGTCGGCGTGCCCGGCATTGGTGGGCCGATGATCACTGCCGGTGGCGTCGCCTTCCTCGGTGCGGCGGTCGACGACTATGTGCGCGCCTATGACCTGACGACTGGCAAGCAGCTGTGGCAGGCGCGGCTGCCTGCCGGCGGGCAGTCGACACCGATGACCTACACGGTGGCCGACGGACGCCAGTTTGTCGTCATCGTTGCCGGCGGCCACGGCTCGGTCGGCACCAAGCCGGGCGATTATGTGATGGCCTATACGCTGCCGAAATAGAGAAGTTCGTTCAGAGTCCGAGATGCCCCTTCAGGTCGGGTACCGATGCAAGTACCTCACTGGTCAGTTGCGGGCCGGCGGCTGTCTCGGCCTGCTGGACCAGCATCGTGCCGGCCTGGCTGATCTGTGCGAGCGTGAGGCCTGATGCCTTGAGTATGGCGACGCCGTTGATCAGCGCGCCGGTCTTTTCGCCGAGAGCGCCGCCGAGCGCGCCCTCCAGCGAGGACAGGAGGCCACCACCGGAAGCTGCGCCGGGAGCCATGACATCATATTGCTTGGCCAGGGCGTCGGCTCCCGGGATCTTGGCGAAGAAGCTGGACAGAGTCGTGCCTTCCGCCTCGTGTTCGAGCACCGAGAAAATCGTGCCGGCGATCTTTTCCGTCAAAGCCTGGTTGAGACCGGATTTCTGGGAGACGGTGTTGATGATGTCCTGAACGTTCATGACCTTTCCTCAGGCTTTGGTGTTTGCGGGCGGGTGCCGGTTGGCGCGGATTTTGATCAACGATCGTTTGAATGCGGTGAAGACAGTGAACCGCAGCGCCAGCAAAGCCATAGCGGCGAGGGCGAACCCACTTGCCAGAAGCGGGGAGGGAAAGGTCATGGGCGTATTCCTTCGTCGTCAATCAGGCATTCTTTTCCCGCCAAATGGCCATTGTCGTTCGCCAAATGGCCCGAGTGAGGCATAGCCCTTCTTTTTACATTGTGGTGCGTGCATTTAGCATTGCCACAAAGGACCAAAATTTAACGACAGTGCGGCGCGCGGCATCACGGCGTCGTGCAGGGACTTACGGCAGCCTCACTCAGCCGTGACTGGACCAGGCAAGCTTCGGCTCTATGTTGCCGCGGGGGGCGCCGACGAGGAGCGCGCCATGACAACACCTGCCGAACCCACTGCCGCCGAGCCTGTCATTACCCAGGCGATGATCGACGCCTATGACGAATACACGCATCTGACGCTCGACCGGCGGCGCTTCATGGAGCAATTGACCAGGCTTGCCGGATCGGGTGCGGCAGCTGCCGCGATCGCGCCGCTGCTGGCGGCGAACTCGGCCCAGGCGGCAATCGTGGCGGAAGACGATCCGCGTGTGAAAGGCGAGGACATCAGCTATCCCGGCAGCGCCGGCGAGATGAAGGGCTATCTGGTCAGGCCGGCGGAGCAGACCGGCAAGCTTGGCACGGTCATCGTGGTGCACGAGAACAGGGGTCTCAACCCGCATATTCGCGATGTGGCGCGGCGCGTGGCGCTGGAAGGGTTCGTGGCGCTTGCGCCGGACTTCATGACACCGCTCGGCGGCACGCCGGACGATGAAAACAGGGCACGTGACCTGTTTTCCCAGCTCGATCCAGCACAGGTCGCCGCCAATGCCGTGGCAACCGTCGCCTACCTCAAAGGCTACAAGGACGGCAACGGCAAGGTCGGCGCTGTCGGCTTCTGCTGGGGCGGCGGCACGGTGAACATGCTGGCCGTCAACGCGCCGGACCTCGCCGCCGCCGTCGCCTATTACGGCATGCAGCCACAGGCCGAGGACGTGCCGAAGATCAAGGCCGCGCTCATGCTGCACTATGCCGGGCTCGACACCCGCACCAATGCCGGCATCGATGCCTTCAAGAAGGCACTCGACGCGGCCCATGTCGCATACTCGGTCTATGTCTATGAAGGCGCCAACCATGCCTTCAACAACGAAACGTCGGCGGCCCGCTACGACAAGAAGGCGGCTGACCTCGCATGGGGCCGGACGATCGCTTTCCTCAAGGAGAAGCTGGCCTGATCAGTCCGGCGCCGGCTTATGGAACGCCACGCCGGCCACCACCAGGGCGATGCCAAGGCAGTCGGTGAGGCTCGGCACCTGCCGCAGCACGATGACGCCGATCAACGTTGCGGTAACCGGCAGCAATGACAGCATCAGCGCGAAGCTGGAGCGCGGCAGCCGCGACATGGCAAGCTGGTCGCAAATATAGGGAATGACCGACGAGCAGATGCCGACGCCGACCGCCGCAAGCAGCAGCGGCGGCGCCGAGAAAGCCGGCAGAGCATCGGCGAAACCGATCGGCAGAACGACGAGAAGGGCGACCGCCATGGCGGCACCCAGCCCGGCGATGCCATCGCCGGCGCCGCCGCGCGCGACGCGGTGGCCGAGAACGATGTAGCCAACGAACAGCGTGCCGTTGAGGAAGGCCCAGAACAGGCCGACGGGATCGCTCGACCATTTGACGTCGATCAGCAACAGGGTGCCGGCGACAGCGATTGCGAGGGCGGCGAGATTGCGCGGGCTTCTGAGACCAACAAGCGCGACGCCGATCGTGCCGACGAATTCGATCGCTGCCACCAGCGAGATCGGCAGCCGATCGAGCGCCAGGTAGAAAGAACAGTTCATCACGCCAAGGCAGGCGCCGAAGGCCACAAGCAGCAACTGCGTCGAGCGATCGGCGCGGGCGAAGACCGTCCACGGTCGGGTCAGCGGGGCAAAGACGAGCGCCGCGGTGGCAATGCGCAGCCACGCCATGCCGAGCACGCCGACATGCGGGAACAGCAGCACCGCGAAGGCCGGTCCGAGATAGTGGAACACGGCGCTGACGCCGAACCAGAGATGCGGCGGGACCGCGTTTGCCAGGGTAAAGGCGGGGCCGGCGAGTGCCGGACTTGCTGCGGGGGCTTGCGTCCGATCTTGCATGGGATCAGTATCGCAGGCGATTTTTGCCATTGATATGGATAATTGCCGGGCATTTCGGCCATTTCCTTTCCGAAAGCAAGGAGTATTCCGCTGAAACGCTTTCGAAATGAAAATAGCGATCTGGATCCGGCGGACCTGAAAATTCTGCGCCTGCTGGAAAAGGACGCGCGCACCAGCACCGCCGAATTGGCGCGGTCGGTCGGCCTGTCGGCGCCGAGCGTTGCCGAGCGCATCAAGCGGCTGCAGGAAAGCGGTGTGATCGAGGCCTATACGGTGCGTATCAATCCGGCCGCGCTCGGCATGAAGCTGTCGGCATGGCTGCGGATCAGGCCGGTGCCGGGGCAACTGGCTGTTGTGGCCGAAATCATCCGCGACCTACCGGAAATCGCCCAATGCGACCGGGTCACCGGCGAGGACTGTTTCATCGCTTTGGCGCATGTCGCCTCGGTGGCCGAGCTCGAACGGGTGATCGACCGCATCATCCCGTTTGCGATGACCAACACGACGATCATCCAGTCGTCGCCGGTGGCGCCGCGTTCGCCGCTGGCGGCGGTGAAGCGGCTGCCTTGACGCTTGGGATCGTTCGTCAGCACATCATCAGAAATGCAAACCGGACGGCCGGTCTGTTTTTTCCCCCACCGTTCAGGCGTGGCCGCGTTTCATCCGCGCCTGCTTCAGGATGGCGCGCCAGCGGATCATGGCGAAGGGGATCGGCTCGTTGTTGTTGGCGATGTGGAAGATCTCGTTGTTGAGGTTCTTCAGCGAGCGCCAGAAATCATAGTCGGTGATGCGTGGATCAGCCGCCAGCCTGTCCGCCTCGACCTTGATATCGGTTTTCATGCACGTTCCCCGAACCGCTGCTGCTCCGCCGCCCGTATCGCAATTCGATGCGGACGGTTTTCCAACGCCGCGCTGAGTCGTTCAACGTCTCAATTCGGCTTGTTCACGTTAAAACCTCGGTAAGGTTAACGGCGGTTGGACCGTGGTTCAAGCCGACTTACGACGAATACCGATCGAGCGGCCGGCGCGCTCCGGCATCGGCAGGGCGGCATGGGCGGCGCGCATCGCTTCCACCCTGGCCAGGACGTCGGCGGGGAAGGGCGCGACCTTCGGGCCAGCCATGTCGACGTGCAGCGACAGCGTTTCGGATGTGGCGGCAAGCCAGCCGTCGAGATGGCGGATTTCCTGATAGGCCCTCAGGCGCTTCTCGTCATGGTCGAGGAGTTGGAACGAGACCGTGACCTTGTGGTCGAGATGCAACTCCTGGACGTAGCAGACATGGACTTCCGCCGTGTAGATGGTCAGCCGTCGTTCTTTCACATAATCCGGCCCCATCCCCATCATCTCGAAGGCCTCGTCGGAGCAACGATCGAATAGCACGTTGTAATAGGCCATGTTGAGATGGCCATTGTAGTCGATCCAGGCCTCCTCGATGTCCATGGCACGAGAGACGAAAGGGGCGGAGATGGGCATCGGAAACTTCCTTC
This sequence comes from Mesorhizobium sp. M0854, assembly GCF_040319815.1. Lineage (NCBI taxonomy): Bacteria > Pseudomonadati > Pseudomonadota > Alphaproteobacteria > Hyphomicrobiales > Phyllobacteriaceae > Mesorhizobium > Mesorhizobium sp. M0854. The sequence goes on along the minus strand of NZ_JAMYOL010000011.1, from coordinate 108,672 downwards.
TCGTCATGCCGGGATGAGCGTGGACTGGACAGAGCGTGGTTGGTGAGACTACGCATCCGTAGATGCAGAACAAGGGTGGACGCTGGTCCATTCGCGGAGGAATCGATGGCTCTAAGCGACCTCAATCCGGTCGAGCGCAACGAAGAAGGCATTGCCGCCGTACTCGGCATCCTCAAGCAGCGGCTCGGCGAGCGATTCCAGACCGGCCAGGCGATCCGGGCCCAGCACGCGCACACCACGACCTATATCCCGACGCAGGCGCCGGACGGCGTCGCCTTTGCCGAGACGACGGAGGAGGTGCAGGAGATCGTGCGCGCATGCGCGGCACATCGCGTGCCGGTGATCGCCTTTGGCGTCGGTTCCTCGCTGGAAGGCCACACCAATGCGCCGGGCGGCGGCATCTCGCTCGATACGTCACGCATGAACTGTATCATTGCGGTCAATCCGCAGGACCTCGACTGCACCGTCGAGCCCGGCGTGACGCGCGAGGATCTCAACCGGCATCTGCGCGACACCGGCCTGTTCTTTCCGATCGACCCGGGCGCCAACGCCTCGCTCGGCGGCATGGCGGCGACACGAGCGTCGGGCACCAACGCGGTGCGCTACGGCACGATGCGCGAGAACGTCCTGTCGCTGACGGCGGTGATGGCCGATGGCGAGGCAGTGACGACCGGCAAGCGCGCCAAGAAGAGCTCGGCCGGCTATGATCTGACGCGGCTGCTGATCGGTTCGGAGGGCACGCTTGGCATCATCACCCAGCTGACCTTGAAGCTGCAGGGCATTCCGGAGGCGATTTCAGGCGGCGTCTGCCCGTTTCCCAGCCTCGAGGCGGCGTGCAACGCGGTGATCGCGACCATCCAGATGGGCATTCCGGTGGCGCGCATAGAATTGGTCAACGCGCTGCAGATGCGGGCGATGAAGACCTATTCGAAGCTCGACTATCCGGAGAGCCCCTGCCTGTTCGTCGAGTTCCACGGCAGCGATGCCAGCGTCGCCGAACAGGCCGAGACCTTCGGCATGATCGCCGAGGAAAATAGCGGCGGTCCGTTCCTGTGGACCAGCGTCGCCGAAGAGCGAACGAAATTGTGGAAGGCCCGGCACGATGCCTACTGGTCGTCGCTGACGCTGCGGCCGGGCGCCAAGGGCCTGTCGACCGATGTCTGCGTGCCGATCTCGCGCTTTGCCGAATGCGTCACCGAGACCGAAGCGGATATCGCCGAGATGGGCCTGATCGCGCCGATCGTCGGCCATGCCGGCGACGGCAATTTCCATGTGCTGGTGCTGATGGACGTGGACGACCCGAAGGAGATCGCATTGGCGGAAAAATTCGTGGCGCGGCTCAATTTGCGCGCCATCGCCATGGACGGCACCTGCACCGGCGAGCATGGCATAGGGCAAGGCAAGATCGGCTTCCTGCGGCATGAACTCGGCCATGGCGTCGACATCATGCGCACGATCAAGCAGGCGCTCGACCCGCTGAACATCATGAACCCGGGGAAGATATTGCCGGGCGTGGGGAAGTAAGGGGTATGGCCGCCCTTGAGACACTTCTGCCAATCGAGGTGCCACCGTCGTCCGCCGGTGCACCGTTGCCTCACGTCTTTGCGGATGAAGGCAAGCTGCTCATCGCCTACCTCGCCAACAGGCCGGAGCCGTCATTCGATGGCACGAATCCGCGTTCGGTTTCGCCGGCAACGGATAACCAGCCCATCGCAATCCTGACGGCGGATCCTTATCTGGCACTGCAATTCGGCCCGCCGAATGACGAAGCCATCAACGGGCATCGGCTTTATGGGCTCGGGTTGAAGCCATATTCCGCGTTCGAAGTTTTCAACTCGTCCTGGATCGCTTCTCTGCAAAGGGCAAATCGGGTTCACCCATCCCATCCCCCTGAGCTGTTTTCAGGCTGTCGCCATTTCATCCTGACGTTTCAAGATTCGACGCTGGAATTCATCGCTAAGAGTTTCTCGACTAGTGTTCGCGAGGGAGCGGTGTTGAGCGCACTGATGGAGAGCGTTGGCCATTCTGTTCCAGCGCATCGTGTCAAACCAACTGGATTTTTCACACGGCTTTTGAGACGCGGTTGATCGCCGAGACTTCCATGTGTCTTGATCGCATCGCCGTTTGGTCGCAGACTTCGGCCCAAGAGAACCGGGAAGAAGCGGTCTTCACCAACGGAGGAGCGGTGTCATGGCGATTTCGTGCAAGGAAGAGGCTCGGGCACTGAGCGCCGACGAGCACGGTCTGGTCCAGAATCGCACCATCCGGCGGTGCAGGGTCATGCCGACGCCGAGCTTGCCGGCCTGGTCAAGCTGCTGAGAGAACGGCGCGACGAGGCGCAGACCGAGGCGCATCGGCGCCGACGCGAAATACGCGGCAAAGGCTCGCCGAAGGGGACTGCCGCCTCAAAGCTGATGGCGGCTCGCAGTTGAAGCTTGCAGTGCTGGCGATGGCCATGCGACGGCTCAATGGCGAGACCGAACGCCGCCGCCAACTGTTGGCGCGTGTTTCGCTGGTCGAGAATGCACGCAAGGCGCTGTCCATGAGCAAGGCGCTGCCGCGGACGGTCCCGAGTTCAACACGCGTACCGCGCACAAAGGCATGCGCGCGGTCGTGAGCCGGCGGCCAGAGAATCTGATCCGACCGATGGAACGCGGCCGGCAGCGGCAGGCGGCAAAGGTGGCGCAAGCAAAGCGCGACGCGCGCTGAGTTTCTTGGCTACCTTCTTTTGCTCTGGACCCAGTCTGGCGGGAATTGCCTCTTTATCGACACGCTGATGCGGGTAGAGTGCCACTGACTTTCAATCAACTATCCAGGAGTTTATGCTCGCACGCCTGTTCGTGATCTTCGGTGGGCTTCTCGTGCTGGTGCTGTGTGCGGCGCTGGTGGTGCCGTACTTTGTCGACTGGACAGGTTACCGTGCCGATTTCGAGCGCGAGGCCAGTGCCGTCCTGGGCCGCAAGGTGACCGTGCGAGGCGATGCGACGGCAAGGCTGTTGCCGTTCCCCTCGGTGACCTTTTCCAACGTCGCCGTTGCCGGTGGCCCTAACGGCCAGCCGGCGATGACCGTCGAAACTTTTTCGATGGATGCAGAACTCGCGCCATTCCTGCGCGGCGAGGTGCTGATCTTCGACATGCGCCTAGTGCGGCCGAAGGCGACGATTGACATCGCCGCCGACGGCACGGTCGACTGGACGATACGGCCGTCCTCGCCCTTCGATCCCGGCCAGATCTCCATCGAGAAGCTGACGGTGACGGAAGGACAGATCGCGCTCAGCCACGCCGCCGGCGGGCGCAGCCATCTTATTTCCGAGATCAACTCGACGATCTCGGCCAAGTCGCTGGCCGGCCCCTGGCGGCTGGACGGCTCGCTGTTGCTGGACGGGTTGCGGACCACGATCGCCGCTTCCACCGGCAAGGCCGAACCGGACGGGCAAATGCGGCTCAGGCTCAAGGCCGATCCGGACGCCTATCCGCTGGTCATCGAGACCGACGGCAATGTGGGCCTCGTCGAGGGCGCCGCCGTCTATTCGGGCCAGTTCAAGATATCGGGCGCAGACCAGACTGCGGCGCGGCAGCTGGGCACCGGCGGCGAGGCGCTGAAAGTCAGCGCCGGCAAACCGGACCCGGGCTTCAGGCTGAACGGCAAGTTTTCGCTCGACCACCAGAAGCTCGGCGTCGACGAATTCCGCTTCGAGACCGGGCCACGCGACAATCCCTACACCGCCGACGGCAAGGCTGCGGTCGACCTTGGGCTGAAGCCGCATTTCTCGATCGAGGCCAATGGCGCGCAGGTGCAGTTCGACGAGGCCGTGGGGGCGGCGGCCGGTGAAGGATTGACGCTGTCCGAGCGGGTGGCGGCGCTGGAGCAGGCGCTGCTCGATCTGCCGAAGCCGACCATACCGGGCACGGTCGAGGTGAAACTGCCGGCGGTGGTGGCAGGCGATACCACCGTTCGCGACGTGCACCTGTCCGCCGAGCCAGCCGAGGGCGGCTGGTCGGTAAAATCGCTGGCCGCCACGCTGCCCGGCCGCGCCAAGCTGGAAGCCAACGGCATGGTCAGCGTCGAGGACCATTTCGGTTTCACCGGATCGCTGCTTCTGGCGGTGGCGCAGCCCTCCGGCTTCGCCGCATGGCTGTCGAAGGACGTCGACGAGGCGATCCGCCGCTTGCCGGCCGCCGGCTTCAAGGCCAAGGTGGATTTGAGCGAGAAGCACCAGGCATTCAGCGATCTCGAACTCATCCTCGGCAAGGCGAAGTTCTCCGGCCGCATCGATTCCAGCCAGCCCGACGACACAAGGCCATCGGTGCTTATGCAACTGGAAGGTGGCGAACTCGATGTCGATGGGCTCGCTGCCTTCGCCTCGATCTTCGTCAGCGACAAGGGCGCCAACCGCTTTTCCGACCGCGACCTCGATTTCCAGATCAAGGCCGGGCCGGTCAGCGCCGGCGGGTTGACCGCCGATAGCGTCGACACCGCGCTTAGATTGCGCGAGGGGCTGCTTGAGATCGACCGACTGTCGGTCGGCGGACTTGCCGGCGCCTCGATCAGCGCCACCGGTCGAATCAAGGATTTCCCGGCGAGCCCGACCGGCAAGCTCGACGCCTCGGTAGTCGCCGTCGACCTCAAGCCGCTGATCGACGTCGCCGTCCAGCATTATCCCGGCAATGCAGTGCTGAAGGGCCTGGCGGAGCGTGCTGCTGCCTATCCCGAGCTGTTCCAGGATGCGCGTATCGATGCGGTCACGAGTGCCGCAGACAATGGCGATGGTACGACTGGACTGGCAATGAGCGCACAGGGCAAGGCCGGTGGCTCGGCCTTTTCGGCGTCGTTATCCGGCAAAGGGGCGCTCGACCGGCCTCTCGAAGCGCCGGTGACGCTGACCTTCAACGCAAGGAATGCCGACGCCACGGCGCTGCTGGCGCTTTACGGTTTGCCGGCGCTGCCACTCGGCATGCTCGGCGAGGCGACCACCGAGGTCTCGGCCAAAGGCACGCTTGGCGGCGGCCTGGCGACACGATTCAGCCTGGCCGGCAATGACTTCAAAGCTGGTTTCGACGGGACAATTGCCGACACGCCTCAAGGCGCGGCCGCCAAGGGCAAGGTCAGCCTTGAAACGGCCGACATCGAGCCATGGCTGATGACGACCGGGGTCGGCCTGCCCGGCATGGGCACCGGCATGTCGACGTCGCTTGCAGCCGATGCCGATTACGGCAATGGTCTCCTGGTGCTGAGCGGCCTCAGCGGCGCCGTCAACGAAGCGGCGGTTTCCGGTGACGTAAATATCGACATCAAAGAGGGGCTGCCGCATCTTGCCGGCGCGCTGTCGCTGGACGAGCTGGACCTCGATCCGATGGCGGTGATGCTGTTCGGCGACCAGGCCTTCCTTGTCAATGACAGGACCTGGCCGACGGCACCGTTCAGCCAGAAATCCAGTCTGCCATTTACCGCCGATCTCGATCTGACGGCGGCGTCGCTTGCCGCCGGCCCGCTTGCCACCGCCTATGACGCTGCGTTGTCGCTGCAGCTCGACCAGGAGGGCATCCGCGTGTCTGACCTCAAGGCAAAGTTCCTCGGCGGCGCGTTGAGTGGCCTGTTCGAGCTCAAGAACAATGACGGCACCGGGCTTTTCTCCGGTCAGATGAAATTCGCCGGCGCCGATCTGGCAGCCGTACTGCCGGAGGCCGGCATCAGCGGAAGCGGCGAGTTCTCGACGGCGCTTTCGACCAGCGGCAAATCGGTCGACGCGATGGTTGCGGCGCTGTCCGGTTCCGGCACGGCAACGCTCAAGGGCATGACTATTGCCGGCTTCAATCCTGATGCCTTTGGCGCATTCATCGCCAAGGCCGATGCGATAGGGCGCGATATCGACGCCTCGAAGACTGCCGGCTTTGTGCCGCAGATCGCCGCGGCGGGCAGTTTTCCGGCGCAGGACACCGATATTGCCTTCACCATCGCCGGCGGCACGCTAAGGGCGCCGCCGGTCAAATTCGAAAGCCCGGGCGCGACGCTGTCCGCTGACATCACCGCCGATCTGAACACCAGCACCGTCGATGCCAAGGGCGAGATCGCCTACCGGCCCGGCGATGAGGCGCTGGTCGGCTCCGAACCGATTTTGAATTTCAGCGTCGACGGGCCGTTTGGCGCCACCAAACGGCAGTTCGACAGCGAGCCGCTGGCACAGTTCCTGACCCAGCGTGCGCTGGAAAAGGAGCAGCAGCGGGTCGAAGCCATGCAAGCCGCACTGCTCGAGAAACAAAGGCTGCGGCGTGAGGTGCGATACTACGCTGCGCTGCAAACCGAGCGTGAAAGAGCGGCGGAGGAACTGCGCAGGCAACAGGAAGCAGCGCGGCTGAAGGCCGAGGCCGACGCCAAGGCAAAGGCCGAAGCCGAGGCTCAGGCCCAGGCCGAAGCCGAGGCGAGGGCGCAGGCTGAAGCCAAGGCGAAGGCTGAAGCGGACGCCAAGGCACAGGCGGATGCGGAGGCGAGGGCGCAGGCTGAGGCCGAAGCGAAAGCTGAAGCGGACGCCAAGGCAAAGGCCGAAGCTGAGGCGCAGGCCCAAGCCGAAGCGGAGGCCAGGGCGCAGGCTGAAGCCAAGGCAAAGGCGGATGCAGCGGCGAAAGCCGAAGCCGAGGCCAGGGCGAAAGCCGAGGCGGCTGCAAAGGCCGAAGCGGATGCCGAAGCCAAAGCCAAGGCGGCGCAACAGGCTGCCGAGGAAGCAGCGCAGGCCGAAGAACAGCAACGCCAGAGGGCGGAAGAGGCGTTGCGGATCGCCTCGGAAGAGAAGGCAAGGCTCGACGCCGAACGCAAGGCCGCGGCGGAGCGCGCGGAACGGGCGCCACCGGCCGCAAATAACGTGCCACCGCCAGTGCAGCCCCCGCCAAAGCTCAAGCTCGATCCCTCGTCGATCGACGATCTGCTGAAATCGTTGAATGGCGGGTGACGGCGCATCCCATATGTGTCGCGTCCAGCAAGCAAGCGCTTCAGCGTCGGCTCGATCCGCCCGAGTTCGTCGAGATGAGCGGCTGACAGATCGGCGAGACTGTCGTCGGCGCGCTCGGTCAGCCGCAGCAGCACGCGGCGGTGGTCCTCCTCGTCGTGGTCCCTCGCGACGAGCTCGGCTTCGCAAAGACGGTTGACCAATTCCACTGCGCTGTGATCGCGGATGCGCAGGCGCTCCGCGAGGTCGCCAATGGTCACTGGCCCTCCGCCGGGGAACCCTTTGATTGCAAGCAGGGCCTGATGCTGGCGTGGTGTCACCAACATCGCTCGTGCCCGCCATCTTCGGTGGCACGGCCGGCGACCCATCCGCAAGCCGGCACGCCGCCAGAAAGCAAGGTCTGCAAATGAAGTCCGATCACGCCAACCCCAGCCATCTGCGCGATTTTACCACCGATGCCCGGGTGCTGCTCATTGCCGGCATAGCGGTGGTGGTTGCGACGGCGGGGTTGTTTGCCGGCATTGCCCTCTTGAAGCTGATCCGGCTTGCCACGAACATCGCCTATTTTGGCCAGTTCACGCTCGCCGACCTGAAACTGCAGGATACGCCGCTTGGCAGGCCGAAGAACGCGACCGTTCGGCTTTGCTGGGCTTCCGTATCCGGCGCAGGAAACAGGATAGCGTTGCCTGAAGGCTACAACTTGCCGCGCTTGGCCCAATCCAGCACATAGAGCCGGAGCGCCGAGGAGAGATTGGCATCCCGCGGGCGGCTCTCGTCGATTTCGGCGACAAGGGCGGCGAGCGTCAGTTTTCGCACGGCCGCGATGGCGACCAGGTCGTCGTAAAAAGGCTTTTCGAGCGAATAGCTGGTGCGGTGGCCGCGAATGGTGACCGAGCGCTTTTCCACCGGGCTCACGAGACGATCCTACTCACACTTCAAGCATCGGATTTGTCCGAATCGCCCGAATTTTCGCGGCGATGGCCGGCGACGAATTTATCGGCCTTGTCGGCGATCAGGCGGTCGCGATCCCGGCTGGGTTTGGAACGGCCATGCAGCGCCCGGTTCTGTTCGGCCAGGCGCTCCTTCTCGGCTCGCGCCTTCTGCTTGCGTGCCTGACGGAGATTGACGATCTCGGCCATGTCACGCCGCCCGTCGGGTCACTTCTTGCGGAAGGCGTCAAGCGACACCACGTCGGCGCCCTTGGCGCCGGCGTCGGCCGCGGCAGGCTTCTTTTCCGCCTCGGCGGTTTTCTTCTTCGTCTCGGGCTTTTTCTCGGCGACGATGGCCAGCGGTTCGGGAGCAGGCTTGGCCTTTGTCTCCTGTTCCGCCGGGGTATCGGTCTTGACGTCGAATTCGAGCTCGAAGTTGACGGACGGGTCGTAAAAGCCGCGTACTGCCGAGAACGGGATTTCCAGTTTCTCCGGCACGTCGGAAAACGACAGCCCGACCTCAAAGCCGGTGTCGCTCACCTTCAGGTCCCAATACTGGAACTGGATGACGATGGTCATCTGTTCGGGATAGCGCTCGCGCAGCCGCGACGACACGCGCACGCCCGGCGCGCCGGTGAGAAAGGTGATGAAGAAATGATGGTTGCCCGGGAGACCGGTGCGCGCGACTTCGGCCAGGACCTTGCGCATGACGCCGCGCAACGCCTCCTGGGCCAGAATGTCGTAGCGGATGTGGTCGTCGGCCATGTGGCTGTCGGGTTCCGTTGAATCGTCCTGATAGCTGTAATCAAGCTTGAGCGCGGCGTAAACCGGATATAGATCGCCGGCGTGCGGAAGCGAAGCCCATTGGCGACGATTTGATCGTCAAACAGCTTTGATCGTCAAGCGCTGGCGAGCGCGCCCTGTTTGCTCGCCCGGGCCATAGGCTGCCGCTTGCCGAAGGCGCGCAGGAAGGTGCGCACGCCATTTGTCGCCGATTGCACCACCTCGTCCTCGGTCGGTGTACCGCCGAGCATGAATGTCGTCTGCAACTCGGCATTGGCAAGCGCCATGAACTGGCGCGCTGCGACATCGGGATCGTCGATATCAAGGAAGCCGGCATGAGCGAGGCGGGCGAAGCGGGCGGCGATCGCCGGCCATGTCCTGCCCGGTCCTTCTTCGCGCCATTCGGCGAACAACTCGGGATAGCGCCCGCCCTCGGTCTGGATCAGCTTGCGCAGGAATTTGCCGTCGCGGTTGCAGATGCAGTTGTGGTTCATCCGCACAGCAAAGGCGATGAGGTCGGCCTCGAGATCCTTCGGCTGATCGGGAAAAGTGGAAATCGTGGCAAAGATGCCGGCATTGCAACGTTCGGTGAGGTCGCGGACGATGGCAACGAAGAGTTTTTCCTTGTCGCCGTGATGATTGTAGATGGTCTGGCGGGAGACGCCGGCCTCGGCGGCAATCATGTCGATATTGGCACCGGCAAAGCTTTCGCGGCAGAAGACCGAGGCGGCGGCATCGACAATCGATATGCGCTTGGCCTCGTGGCCCCGCGGCGGGAAAATGTCAGGAGAGACGTTGGCCTTCATGCAAAACTATATAGAGGTGGTTGACGAATTAGACAAGCCTGTCTAAATTTGTGGACTTGCACGAAGGGGGTTTCGTTCCGCAGAAGAGTCGGAACTCCACGGGATGGAACGTCCTAGGGTTACACGCCGGTCCTCGGCGGCAACCAGAATTCGAAAGAGCCTGCTACCATGAACGCCAAATTCCTCCGCATTGCGGTCGTGCTCGGCCTATTGTCCGCGATCGGCCCGTTTGCCATCGACATGTATCTTCCGGCCCTGCCTTCAATCGGTGAGGATCTGCATGCCGGCACTGCCGCGGTGCAGATGAGCCTGCTGATCTTCTTTCTTTCCATGGGCTTCGGCCAGATCGTCGTCGGACCGATCTCCGACATGGTCGGCCGTAAGCTGCCACTCTACGGCGGCCTGGCGCTGTTCATGGTCGGCGGCGTCGGCTCGGCGCTGGCTCCCTCGATCGAATGGCTGATCGCCTTCCGCTTCCTGCAAGGGCTCGGCGCCAGCGCCGGCATGGCCGTGCCGCGCGCGATCGTGCGCGATCTGCATACCGGCACCGAGGCCGCCAAGCTGATGTCGCTGCTGATGCTTGTGTTTTCGGTGTCGCCGATCCTGGCACCGCTGACCGGTAGCCAGATCATCGAGAATTTCGGCTGGCGCGCCGTGTTCTGGACGGTGACGGGCGCGGCCGTGCTCGCCACCATCCTGCTGGCGACCTCGCTCAAGGAGACACGGCCGGTCGAGGAGCGCGCCGGGTCGTCCTTCGGGACGGCACTTTCCGGCTACCGCTTCCTGATGGGCGACCGCAACTTCCTTGGCCTGACGGCCATCGCCGGCTTCGGCATTGCGAGCTTCTTCGTCTATCTGTCGAGCTCGTCCTTCATCCTGATCGACCATTATGGCCTGTCGCCTTCGGTCTACAGCGTGTTCTTCTCGATCAATGCGGTTGCCTTTATCGGCATGTCGCAGCTGACCGGGTTGCTGTCGGAGCGGTTCGGGCTGCAGCGCGTGGTGCGTGTCGCGGTGACCGGCTATGCGACGACGATGGTGGTGCTGTTCGCGGTGATGGCATCGGGTGTCGACCGGCTCGACGTGATGGCGGCGCTGCTGTTCATCGGCTACGGCTTTCTCGGCCTGGTCATCCCGACGACGTCGGTGCTGGCCATGGAAGAGCATGGCGAGATCGCCGGTACCGCGTCGGCGCTGATGGGCACGCTGCACTTCGCCATCGGCGCGGTCGCCATGGGCGTCGCCGGCGTGTTTTTCGACGGCACGCCGCTGCCGATGGTGGCGGGCATCACGCTCTGCGCGGCGATCTCCTTCACACTGGCCAAAATAACGCTCGGCCGCAGCCGGGACGTCGCGGAAGCGCCGGCGGAGTAAACTTCGCCTATCGAGACAAAAAGGCCGGGCGATGTTCCCGGCCTTTTCACGTTTGCGGTCCCGGTTCAAAGCAGCCTATGCCTATATGACGGGTTCAGGACATGCAGCTTCGATATCTCAAAACCTTCGTGGCGGTCGCCACCACCTTGAACATCACACGCGCCTCCGAGCGGGTTCATCTTGCCCAATCGAGCGTGACCGAACAGATCCAGGCGCTGGAAAGCGATCTAGGCACGTCGCTGTTCGACAGATCGCGGCGTGGCTTGAAGCTGACGGCGGCGGGACAACGCCTGCTGGACTATGCAAACGATCTCCTCGACCTCGCGGACGAAGCCCGTTCCGCTGTCGCCGACGCGAGCGGCACGGTTGCCGGTCGCCTGACTGTCGGCGGCCTGGAGACGCTTTGCTCGACACGCTTGCCAGCTGTGCTGGCGGAATTCCATCGGCGCCATCCCGATGTGGAACTGAACCTCAGGGCGGACGATAGCAGTGGGTTGCGGGCCGGCGTGACAAGCGGGGCGCTGGACGTATCTTTCCATTTCGGAGCCGTCCCGGCGGCGGCGCCGGAGCTGCGAAGCGAGCAAGTGGCATTAGAAGAGCTCGTCACCATAATGCCGGCAAATCACCGGTTGGCCGGATATTCTGCCATAACGCCCGACGATCTGGCCGACGAGACCTTCCTCGTCACCCGGCCCGGTTGCGTCTATAGGCGGATGTTCGACGAAACGTTTGCCGCAACATTGCCTGACCGTCCAAAACTCGTCGGCGAGTTCGCCAGCATGGGCGCGATACGGAGCCTTGTTGAAGGCGGTCTTGGATGCGCGCTGGTCCCGCGTCTGGTGGCTTCCGCGGCTGACGCCAATGTCGTCGTGCTGCCCTGGGTCGGAAGCAGCCCGGTGACGCCGGTCACCATGGTATGGCGCCACCGGCGCATTCAAGCGCCGGTGCTGCGGCTGTTCCTTGCAATGGTCCGCGAAATTTTGGCCATCGCTAGACCAGTCGCTGGCCACCATCGACATGAAGCACGGTTCCGGTGATGAAGCCGTTGTGCATGAGGGACGTGATGGCTTGGGCAATGTCGGCTGCCTGGCCGATCCGGCCGACGAGCAGACGCTTTGCCATGGCGTCCAGCGCGGCTGTCTTTCCGCTGCCGACGACGGCATCCCAAATCGGCGTGTCGACCCAGCCGGGCGAAACGACGTTGACGCGGATCGGCGCCAGTTCGACGGCAAGCGCGTAGGTGAGTGAGCCAAGTGCCCCATTAACGACTGCCACCACCGAGCCTTTCGCCGCCGGACGATAGGCGGCGATGCCCGAGGTCAGCGTGATCGATCCCCCGGGCGTCAGACGAGGCGCGCCATGTTTGGCAAGAAGAAGCGGTCCGACGACTTTGGAATCCATCACTTTCCGCGCCACCGAGATATCCATCTCGGGAAGCAACACATAGACGCCGGTAACGTCGGCGGCGGTCGAGACGATGTGGTCGAGCGTGCCGACATCCTGGAACAGGCGCTGGACCTCGTCCTCGCTTGTGACGTCGGCTGCGATCGTCCTCAGCCTTTCCGGGTGAGGCAAGCGCTGCCGTGCGGCCGACAACCGGTCCTCGGAGCGGCCGACGATCGTAACCTCGGCGCCGGCGGCAAGCTGCTGTTCGGCAAGCGACAGCCCCATACCGGAACTGCCGCCAACGATCAGGATGCGTTCGTGTTTTGGTGTGGTTTCCTGGTTCATCTTGTCTCTCCATGAGGCAGCTCGCCGGGCATGACCACACGCGGCGAGAAACTGAGGCCTTGTCCCGCAAAGGCGTGGAAGAAGGGAAACGGGAAGAAACGAATACTGCCATCGGAGGTTCCGATGATGGGAGGCCCTTGGGCTTTCGCCTCAGCCTGAGACGCCTCAGCCTGAGACGTTGACGATGCGCGATTTTCTGTGTAGCAGCGATCATCATGAAGATCGCAATGGTTCTTGCAGTGGTAGGAAAGCGCACGGGCAGGATGGTGTAACCATCCGGCGACAGCCACCCGTGCGCGACAAACAGGCTCCCGACGGGGCCTTTTTTTATGCCCGAAATTCTTCTTACGCCCGATTTCGGCGATGCCCCGTCAGCCCATCCTCATCACGCTACGGGACAGAACCATGACAAGCGATAATTCCATTCAGCATACGAGCAACCGCATGACAGGAGCGGAGATCGTTCTCCGCGCACTCAAAGACAATGGTGTGGAGCATATTTTCGGCTATCCCGGCGCGGCCATATTGCCGATCTACGACGAGATATTCCAGCAGGACGACATCAAGCATATCCTCGTGCGCCACGAACAGGGCGCCGGCCATGCCGCGGAGGGTTATGCCCGGTCCACGGGCAAGGTCGGCGTGATGCTGGTCACATCAGGCCCAGGCACGACGAATGCCGTGACGCCCCTGCAGGACGCGTTGATGGATTCAGTGCCGATAGTCTGTCTGTCCGGACAAGTGCCGACAACATTGATCGGCTCCGATGCCTTTCAGGAATGTGACACGATTGGCATCACGCGATCCTGCACCAAGCACAACTCTTTGGTCAAAGACGTCAATGACCTGGCGTCAGCAATCCATAGGGCGTTCCACATCGCCCGGTCGGGGCGACCGGGGCCTGTTCTCGTCGACATGCCAAAGGACGTTCTGTTTGCGTCCGGCGTGTATACGCCGCCATCGGGTGTTGCTGCGCTGAAAAATTATCAACCGAAGCTTCAGGGTGATATCGGCAAGATCGGCCAGGCGATAGCACTGATGGCCAATGCCAGCCGTCCCGTTATCTATGCCGGCGGCGGCATCGTCAATTCCGGCCCGGAAGCATCGAGATTGCTCAGGGAGCTGGTTCAACTGACCGATTTTCCGGTCACCTCGACGCTTATGGGCCTTGGAGCTTACCCCGCCTCCGGCAAAAACTGGCTCAAGATGGTCGGCCTGCATGGTTCCTATGAGGCGAACATGGCGATGCACGATTGCGACGTCATGATCTGTATCGGCGCGCGCTTCGATGACCGCGTGACCTCGCGTGTGGACGCTTTTTCGCCGAACTCCAGCAAGATCCATATCGATATAGATCCGTCCTCGATCAACAAGAACGTCCACGTCGATATCGGCATACAAGGCGATGTCGGCAATGTTCTGGATGACATGGTTCGTCTATGGCGCGCATTGTCTCAGAAACCGGATGGAGGCCGCCTCCAGGACTGGTGGAGAAGGATCGCCGGCTGGCGCGCACGCAATTCATTCTCATATGAGATGAACAAGGATGTGATCATGCCGCAATATGCGGTGGAGCGTCTCTACGCGCTGACGAAGGATCGCGACACATACATCACCACTGAAGTGGGCCAGCATCAGATGTGGGCGGCCCAATTCTACGGCTTGGAAAAGCCGAACCGCTGGATGAGTTCGGGCGGCCTCGGGACGATGGGCTACGGCCTGCCGGCGGCGCTGGGCGTGCAGATCGCACATCCGGACAGCCTCGTCATCGATATCGCCGGCGACGCATCGGTTCAGATGACCATGAAAGAGATGTCGACGGCAGTCCAGTACGACGCGCCGATCAAGGTCTTCATCCTGAACAACGGATATATGGGCATGGTTCGCCAGTGGCAGCAAATTCTTCACGGCAACCGCCTCGCGCATTCCTATTCCGAGGCCTTGCCCGATTTTGTCAAATTGGCCGAGGCGTTCGGAGCGGTCGGCCTGCGCTGCGACAAACCAGCCGACCTTGATGATGCGATCCAGGAAATGATCGATGTGGACCGGCCGGTGCTCCTTGACTGTCGTGTTGCCAAGCTCGCCAATTGTTTTCCGATGATCAGGACGGGCAGGGTGCACAATGAGATGCTGTTGCCCGAGGAGGCTACAGGTAAAACATTCGCCGGTGCGATCGATGCGGTCAGCCAGGGACCGGTATAAACCCCGTGGCGTTTTGGGCCTATCACGACGTACAAAAAGCCCAGCCGGCGAGGCCTGCAGCTGCACATGTCAAGAAGGGGGAGAAATGGAGGTTTCTGTTGCCAGGTACCTCCGAACCCCGCCTAGAAGTGCGAACCACTAGGGCTTGAATTGAAGCTATCGCACCGCTTACGCGGCGAGACGTGCTTCCGCATAGTTGTCGTTGGCAACTATAAGTTTAGCCCGATAACGGTGGTACAATGCCGGGCAAAAGTACGATCTTTACACCTTCGTCGATCCTATTTCGCCCCCAGCAAAAGCCGCTCCTGAGCAGCGGTTTTTGGTGGAGGCGCCGGGTACCGCCCCCGGGTCCGAACGGCTTATTTCATCGCCTGTTTATCGCCATAGTCGGTCGAGCCGACGAAGCGAATATAGGGACTGGCGGTGGAAAATGAAAGGCCGGAATGCCACTTTCGTCCGTGCCAAAGTGGATCATGAAGGGTTGACTTGCAGCCGGTCTCAACCGAAGCTTTGTGGCGGTGAGGAGACCTAGCGCATACTTGCGGCAGCGCGCCACAATCCTCATCGACCGGATCCCGTGGCGCCGACGAGGGGAAATTCGATGGCCGATTATCTCGCAGACGTAAAGAAGTATGATGCGGCGGCGGATGCCGACGCGGTCGCCAAGATCGTCAAGCATCTGGGCATCGCGCTCAGGAACCGCGATTCCTCGCTGGTGTCCTGCACCGACCCGGAGGAACTGAAGCGCGTCAGGAACAGCTGGGTCGCCGGCAAGCTCGGCGTCACCGACGGTGCCAAGGCGGATGCGGCTATCGAAAAGACCTGCAAGGCTATGGCGGCCGACAACAGCAAGAGCCGGGTGACATTCTATTACCTCGTCGCCAAGGATCTGGGCATGCTCGGCTCGCTCTGAGCAACCTCGCCGCCGGTGCTGGTGAGACTTCTGCTGGAATCGTCTCGCTTTGCTGTGTTCGGCCGACGGTCATTCGGCTATGATGGCTGACAACCCGAATCGGACCGGAGCCGATGCGCCAGTATCTCGACCTTCTGAAGCATGTGCTGGAAAACGGCGCCGATCGCGGCGACCGCACGGGCACCGGAACGCGCTCGGTATTCGGCTACCAGATGCGCTTCGACCTGGCCCGCGGCTTTCCGGTCACCACCACCAAGAAGCTGCACCTGAAGTCGATCATCCACGAACTTTTGTGGTTCCTGGCCGGCGACACCAACATCAAATATCTCAACGATCACGGCGTCTCGATCTGGGATGAGTGGGCCGACGAGAACGGCGATCTCGGCCCGGTCTATGGCAAACAATGGCGGTCGTGGCCGGACGGCCATGGCGGCGCTATCGACCAGATCGCGAATCTTCTGAAGGAGATACGCAAAAATCCTAATTCGCGGCGGCTGATCGTTTCGGCGTGGAATCCGGCCGAGGTGGAGGCCATGGCCTTGCCGCCCTGCCACTGCCTGTTCCAGTTCTATGTTTCGGAAGGCAAGCTTTCCTGCCAGCTCTACCAGCGTTCGGGCGATATCTTTCTCGGTGTGCCGTTCAACATCGCTTCCTATGCGTTGCTGACGCTGATGGTGGCGCAGGTGACCGGATTGAAACCCGGCGATTTCATCCACACGCTCGGCGACGCGCATCTTTACTCGAACCATTTCGAGCAGGCGCGCGAACAATTGCGGCGCACGCCCAAGGCGTTGCCGACGCTGTGGATCAATCCCGAGGTGAAGGATCTCTTTGCCTTCCGCTTCGAGGATTTCCAGCTCGAGAACTATTTCGCCGACGCGACGATCAAGGCGCCGATCGCGGTCTAGCACCATACCTGACCATCCATATCGAAATTGCCTACTGCGGCTGCGCCTTCGGGCCTTGTCAGCATCAATCTCGATCGGCCGACGTCGACTTGACGCGCAATCCCGGGTCGCTGATTTTCATGTGAATATTTCCTTCAGCTTCGGTACCGCTGTATCCAACGAAGATTATCGCAGGCCGGGAAAACCTCAGCTCAGAATACCGTCGGCGGTAAAGAGCCTTTCCTTGTTATGTTCACATGGATATATCGATGGACGGCTTCGGGCGTTCCGAGACGAGGAGAGTTTCATGCTGGCGCGCAAAGGTTCGACGACGATTGCCATCGCGGGTCTCGCCGCCATGCTGATGGCCGCGGTGCCGGCGGCCCATGCCGATGACAAGGTGGTCGTGTTTGCCGCGGCGAGCCTGAAGGATGGGCTCGATGCCGTCAACAAGGCCTGCGAGGCCGATGTCGGCGAGGCGGCGACCATTTCCTACGCGGCGAGCTCGGCGCTGGCCAGGCAGATTGAAAGCGGCGCGCCAGCAGACCTGTTCATCTCGGCCGATCTCGACTGGATGAAATATCTTGCCGACAGGAAGCTGACCAAGCCCGAAACCCAAGTGAAACTGCTCGGTAACCAGATCGTGCTGGTTGCGCCGCGGGATTCCAAGGTTGAAACCAGGATCGAAAAGGGTTTCGATCTTGCCAAGCTCGTCGGTGACGGCAAACTTGCCATGGGCGATGTCAAAGCTGTGCCGGCAGGCAAATACGGCAAGGCAGCCCTCGAATCGCTCGGTGCCTGGTCTTCGGTCGAAGGCAAGGTGGCGCAGGCCGAGAATGTCCGCGCCGCCCTAAAGCTGGTGTCGACCGGCGAGGCAGCACTCGGCATCGTCTACGCCACGGATGCGCATGCGGAGCCTGGCGTGAAGGTGGTCGGCACTTTCCCCGCGGGTACCCATCCGCCGATCATCTATCCAGTCGCCCAGCTTGCGGATTCGAAGAGCAGGGATACCCCTGCATTCCTGAAATGCCTGCAATCCGCCAAGGCTGGCGAACTCTTCAAGGCGCAAGGTTTTACAATCCTCGCGCCGAGCAACTGACGTACGGCACCGCACATGAACTGGCTGCTGGATCTCGCTCCCGACGAATGGAATGCGGTCCAGCTGTCGATCAAGGTGGCGACCGTGGCGATGATTGCCAGCCTGCCGCCAGGCATCCTGATCGCTCTTGTGCTTGCCCGCGGCCAGTTCTGGGGCAAGACGCTGCTCAATGGTCTGGTGCATCTGCCGCTGATCGTGCCGCCGGTGGTGACCGGCTATTTGCTGCTGTTGACTTTCGGCAAGCGTGGTCCGGCCGGCGCTTTCCTGGCCGAACATTTCGGCATCGTTTTTTCCTTCCGCTGGACTGGCGCCGCGCTCGCCTGCGGCGTGATGGGCTTTCCGCTGATGGTGCGGGCCATCCGGCTGTCGATCGAGGCCGTCGACCGCAAAATCGAGGCGGCCGCCGGCACGCTCGGCGCCAATCCGCTATGGGTATTCGGCACGATCACGCTGCCGCTGATCCTGCCCGGGCTGATCGCCGGTGCGATCCTCTCCTTCGCCAAGGCGATGGGCGAATTCGGCGCGACGATCACCTTTGTCTCCAACATTCCGAACGAGACGCAGACGCTACCGTCGGCGATCTACACTTTCACGCAGGTTCCCGGCGGCGACGCCGGCGCGCTCAGGCTGACGCTGATCTCGATCGTCATCTCGATGGCGGCACTTGTTGCCTCGGAAGTGCTGGCGCGGCGTGTCGGCCGGCGGATGGACATCGAATGACGGTTCAGGTCGACATCAGCCACCGGCTTGGCGATTTCATCGTCAATGCCCGTTTCGAAAGCGCCGGGCGGCTGACTGCGCTGTTCGGGCCTTCCGGCTCCGGAAAGACGACGCTGATCAATTTGATTGCCGGGCTGATCCGCCCCGACAAAGGTCGCATCGCGGCCGAGGGCCGCGTGCTGGTTGATAGCGATGCCGGTCTGTTCGTGCCGAAGCACAAACGGCGGATCGGCATGGTGTTCCAGGATGCGCGGCTGTTTCCGCATATGAGCGTGGCGAGCAATCTGCGCTATGGCCGCTGGTTCACGCCGGCTGCCGAGCGTTACGCCGATATCAATGGCGTGGTCGAACTGCTCGGGATCGGCCATTTGCTCGATCGGCGGCCGGCAAAACTCTCCGGTGGCGAGAAGCAGCGCGTGGCAATCGGCAGGGCGCTGCTTGCCAGTCCGAAATTGCTGCTGATGGACGAGCCGCTGGCGTCGCTCGACGAGGCGCGCAAGGCCGAGATCTTGCCTTACATCGAGCGGCTGCGCGACGAGACGAAAATTCCGATCGTCTATGTCAGCCACTCGATCGCCGAAGTGGCGCGGCTGGCGAGCGACGTCGTGGTGCTGATGCAAGGAAAGGTCGCCGCTTCCGGTCCGACCGGTGCGATCATGCAGCGTCTGGATCTATTGCCGGCCGAAGAGCGCGGCGAGGGCGGTGGCGTGCTGGATACCGCGGTTCTGCGCCACGACGAAGCCTTTGGCATGACGGTGCTAGGCTCATTGGCGGGCGAGATCCGGGTGCCGCTTCTGGCAACGCCAGTCGGTGCGCCGGTGCGCGTCCGCATCCGTGCCCGCGACGTGATGATCGCCACCGAGCAGCCGGTTGGCCTCAGCGCGCTCAACATATTGCCGGGCACGATCGTGGCGATAGAGCCGGGCGAAGGGCCCACGGTCGAGATCGGCATCGACTGCAATGGCGCAACCGTGCTTGCCCGCATCACCGAACAGTCGCGGCAGACACTGGGGCTTCGGCTTGGTCGACAGGTGTTCGCCGTGGTCAAGACGGTGAGCTTCGACCGGGCGAATACCGGCGCCGGCCTGCCCGCCGAGGCGGATGAGTGAACGGCCGATGATTCGCTATATCGTTTTGGAATAGCGGTATCGCTGCAGAACCTGTAGAATAGCGTGACCGCGGAGGAGCAAATGCCGTCGCTGAGTTTGCGGATAAATCTCGATCCAGATGGCCGCATCGGACCGGGCAAGATCGAGCTTCTGGAACAGATCGCCGCCTTCGGCTCGATTTCAGCCGCGGCACGCGGCATGGAGATGTCCTACAAGCACGCCTGGGATCTGGTCGAAGACATGAACCGCGTGTTCGGCAAGCCGCTGGTTGCGGCACAGACGGGCGGCAAAAAAGGCGGTGGCGCCCAGTTGACGTCGGTCGGGCTTGCTGTGGTCAGCCGCTTCCGCGCGATCGAGCGGGCTGCGTCTTCAGCAGCGGCGGCGCATATGGAGGCGCTGCAAGCCGAGATCGACGCAGCGTGACGCCGGCGGAATTCTGCCGCGTGTGATCCCTGTTACTTCTTAGGCTCGCCCGGCTTGCGCAGCAGATAGGTGTCCATGATCCAGCCTTTTTTCCGGCGGGCCTGCTCACGGGTGCTCACGATCTTGTCGCCGACGTCGCCAATCCGGCCCGAGATGACGATCTCGTCGGGCGTCCCGAGATAGGCGCCCCAGTGAACGGTGACGTCGTTGTCGTCCAGCGTGTTGAAGGCGCATTTGCCGTCCAGCATGACGATGGTGCTGCCGGCGTTTTCGGGCAGACCTTCCTCGGCGAGCCGGCGGCCGGTGGTGATCAAAATGGCGTCGCCGATCCGGTTCAATGCCATTTTGTGGCTGGCTGCGAGTGCCTGGATGGCGGTGATGCCAGGGATGACCTCCAGCTCGAACGCTACATTGCCTCTGAGGCGCACGCGCTCGAGGATGCGCAGCGCACTGTCATAGAGCGACGGATCGCCCCAGATCAGGAAGGCGCCGCAGCCATCTTCAGGGAGTTCGTCGCGGATCAGGCCTTCGTAGATCGCGGCGATCGCCTCGTGCCAGTCGTCGACGGTCGAGCGGTAGGAAGGCGCCGGCTCGGCGCGCACCGGTACATCGAATTCGACCCGGCGCGAGTTCGGATTGATGACGAAGCGGTCGCAGATCTGGCGGCGCAATTCGGCGAGATCGTTCTTCTTCGCGCCCTTGTCGGGAATGAACAGCACGTCGGCCCGGTTGAGGCCATTAATGGCCTGGACCGTAATGTGCTCCGGATTGCCGGCGCCGATGCCGATGACGAGAAGCTTGCGCATGGGCGAACTCCTGCCCGATCGGGACCGGCGTGTCCAGACCGACACGACATGCCGGCAGGCGCCGGCGCATTTGCCGAAAGGCTTTGAAACGCCACATTGAACAGCTAGAGTCATGCTGGCATTCTCGCCGGGGGAGTTTCCATGTTCCGTTACGTCCTGACCGCAGCCTTGGCGCTCTCGGCTACGCCTGCGCTCGCCAATGATTCGGTCGCCGAACTCGGCACCGGTGGGCTGATCCTTTCGCGCAGCGATGCGGTGGCGATGGAAAGCGAGGATCTCTACATCTCGCCGGAAAAAGTGATGGTCGATTACGTCTTCCGCAACAACACCGACAAGGATGTCGATGCAATCGTCGCCTTTCCGATGCCCGACATCGAAGGCGACCCCGAAGAAATACCGGCGATTCCGGAGGCGCAGAGCGACGATTTCCTCGGCTTCGAAGTGACGATCGACGGGGTGCCGGCAAAGCCGCAGCTAGAGCAGAAGGTGTTCGCGCTCGGCATCGACATCGGCGCTGACCTGAAGGCGCAGGGCGTGCCGTTCTATCCGTTCGGCGATGCGGCCAAGGCAGCGCTGGCAAAGCTGCCGCAAGCGGTCGCCGACGACTGGGTCAACCGCGGCATCATCATCGAGGACACTGCTGACGACGGTTCGGGCATGAAGACCGTCTATACGCCGTTCTGGCAATTGCGCTCGACCTATTGGTGGCGCTCGACGTTTCCGGCCAACAAGGCGGTCCATGTCTCGCATCGCTACAAGCCGAGCGTCGGCGGCACCTCCTCGGTCAGCTTCTTCTATGACGGCCAGTTCCAGGGTCAGTATGCCGCCTACAAGACACGCTACTGCATGGACGATGCCTTCGAGAATGCCGTGCGCAAGGCAGCCAAGGACGATCCCGACGGCTACCCCAAATATTTCGAGAACCGCATCGCCTATATCCTGACCACGGGCGGCAACTGGGCGTCGGGAAACATCGGCAGTTTCAAGCTGACCGTCGACAAGGGCGATGCGAAGAACCTGGTCTCGTTTTGCGGCGAAAACGTCAGGAAGATCGGACCGACGACATTCGAGATGAAGGCGCAGAACTTCTACCCCGAGCATGACATCGACATATTGCTGCTGGAGCCGTCGGATGGCGGAAACGGCGGCTGATGGACCTCGCGCTTTATGTCGCCATCGCCGAGAACGGCGTGATCGGGCGCGAGGGTGGGTTGCCGTGGCGGCTGTCCACCGATCTCAAGCGGTTCAAAGCCGATACGATGGGCAAGCCCATCATCATGGGCCGCAAGACCTATGAAGGCATCGGCCGCCCATTGCCGGGCAGGCTCAACATCGTGGTGACACGAGACAAGGCATGGCGCGCCGAGGGCGTCGAAGTCGCGCACTCGATCGAGGACGCAATCGCGCTGGCGACGGTGCGCGGGCGCTGCATGGCCGGCGCCGACGAGATCTGCGTCATCGGCGGCGGCGAAATCTACGCTCAGGCGCTGCCGTTGGCCGATCGGCTGCACGTGACCCATGTTCTGGCCGCGGTCGACGGCGATGCCCATTTCCCGCCGATCGATCCGGCGCTGTGGCGGATCGTCCGCTCGCAGGAGGTGGAGGCTGGCGAAAAGGACAGCCATGCGACACGCTATTCGGTTTACGAGCGGCGCCGCGACGTGCATTGAAGGCGACAAAGGGGTCGCGACAGGTCTAGATGGACCCAAAGGCGGACAGTGGCGGCAGCCGATCGCGTTGAAAGCGTGCCGTCGCATCCCTATAGAAGAATAATATTGGATTTTGCGCCGGTGAGCCGGCGCTTGAGGGAATTCCAAGCGAAAGGACATTCATGCCCTGGAACGACAAGAGCGGCGGCGGCGGCCCGTGGGGCGGCGGCAACAATCAGGGGCCTTGGGGTCAGGGACCAAAAGGACCCAGCGGCCCGCAGGGCTCGCCTCCCGATCTCGAGGATATCATCCGGCGCGGGCAGGACCGGTTGCGGCGCGCGCTGCCGGGCGGCGGTGGCGCGAGCCCTGCCGTGTTCGGGCTGATTGCCGCGGCGCTGGTGGTGCTATGGGCGTTCAAGGCAGTGTACACCGTCCAGCCAGATGAAGTTGCGGTGGAGCTCAGGTTCGGCAAGCCGAAGGCGGAGCTGTCGCAGCCGGGCCTGCATTTCCATTGGTGGCCCATCGAAACGGTCGAGACCGCTAACATCGCCGAGCAGCTTGTCAGCATCGGCGGCGGCAGCACCAGCGGCGATGGCCTGATGCTTTCCGGCGACCAGAACATCGTCAACGTGCAATTCTCGGTGGCCTATCAGGTTTCCGACCCGAAGGCCTATCTGTTCGACGTGTCCGACCCGGGCGGCATGCTGCAGCAGGTCGCCGAAAGCGCGATGCGCGAAGCGGTCGGCCGGCGCCCGGCGCAGGACATTTTCCGCGACGACCGGCAAGGCATTGCGGCGTCGGTGCGTGAGATCATCCAGACGACGCTGGACGGCTACAAGGCCGGCCTCAACGTCAACGCAATTTCCATCGAGGACGCCGCGCCGCCGCGCGAGGTGGCAGACGCGTTCGACGAGGTGCAGCGGGCCGAACAGGACGAGGACAAGTTCGTCGAGCAGGCCAATCAGTATTCCAATCAGAAGCTCGGCCAGGCGCGCGGTGCGGCCGCACAGATCCGCGAAGACGCGGCCGCCTACAAGAACCGGGTCGTGCAGGAGGCCGAAGGCGAGGCGCAGCGCTTCATCTCGGTCTATGACGAATATGCAAAGGCGCCGGAAGTGACGCGCAAGCGGCTCTACCTGGAGACGATGGAGAGGGTGCTGAAGGATTCGAGCAAGGTCATCGTCGAGCAAGGCAACGGGCAAGGGGTGGTTCCCTACCTGCCGCTGCCGGCATTGCAGCAGAAGGCGCCGGCACCGGCCACCGGAGGAAACCAGTGATGGCCAACCGTCTTCCCGTCATTGCGGTCATCGCCGCGGTCATCCTGTTCCTGCTCTATTCGTCGGTCTTCGTCGTCAATGCGCGCCAGCAGGCGCTGGTGCTCAGGTTCGGCGAAATCGTCGACGTCAAGAACCAGCCGGGCATCTATTTCAAGGCGCCATTCTCCTTCTTCGATGCCGACACCGTCCAGCTGATCGAAAACAGGGTCCTGCGCTTCGACCTCGACAACATCCGTGTCCAGGTTTCGGGCGGCAAATTCTATGAGGTCGATGCCTTTATCGCCTATCGTATCTCGGACCCGCGTGTGTTCCGCGCCGCGGTTTCCGGCCAGATCGAACTGGCCGAGGCCCGGCTGAGGACGCGTCTCGACGCTGCCTTGCGCCGCGTCTACGGCCTGCGCGACTTCGAGGCGGCACTCTCGGAAGAGCGCGCCGTGATGATGCGCGAGGTGCGCGATCAGCTGAGGCCTGATGCCACCTCGCTTGGCCTGCAGATCGAGGATGTCCGCATCCGCCGCACCGATCTCACGGCCGAAGTCTCGCAGCAGACCTTCGACCGCATGAAGGCCGAACGTCTCGCCGAAGCCGAGCGGCTGAGGGCGCGCGGCAACGAGGCAGCGCAGCGGATCAGGGCTCGCGCCGACCGCGAAGTGGTCGAAATCGTCGCCGAAGCACAGAAAGAGTCTGAAATCCTGCGCGGTGAAGGTGAAGCCCAGCGCAGCGCGACGTTTGCCGGGGCCTATCAGCGCGATCCGGCCTTCTTCGATTTCTACCGGTCGATGAATGCCTATGGCACGGCGCTGAACAGCGCAGGAACGACGATGGTGCTGTCGCCGAATTCCGAGTTCTTCCGCTTCTTCCGCGACCCGGACAGCAAGGAAACGCCTGCGGCACCGGCGGCAGCACCGCCAGCACCTGCCGCTCCCGCGCCACCGGCGGCCCAGCCAAGCACCGGCCAGTAGGGCCGGTGCAGGGATAGCCGGCGTAACAGAGGATTTATTCTCTGGCGGTAGCCATAGCCGCAAACGTGCCTTATTTCTTGCCAACATGACGCGACGCGGCGTTTTTTGCCGAAGCGCTTTTTTCAGAACACCCGGAGGCCTTTCGATGACATCCACCACCCTTCTGCGTGCAGCGAGGCGGACGTTCATCGCCGGGGCCGCTGCGCTTCTGGTCGGCGCCATTGCCGTTCCGTCGTTCGTGGCGCCGACGATGGCAGCCGACGGGCCGCCCTCGGTTGCCGATCTCGCCGCCGGCCTGCTTGGCGCCGTGGTCAACATCTCGACGTCGCAGACTGTTAAAGGCACTGAAGGGCCGGGCGCAGTGCCGATGCCGCAGCTGCCGGAGGGCTCGCCCTTCCAGGACTTCTTCGACGATTTCTTCAAGAACCGTGGCGGCGACAAGGGCGGCGGCGGGCAAAAGGTGCAGTCGCTGGGCTCCGGCTTCGTGGTCGACGCCGAGCAGGGCATCGTGGTGACCAACAACCACGTCATTGCCGATGCCGACGACATCGAGGTGAATTTCTCCGATGGGGTGACGCTCAAGGCGACGCTGGTCGGCACCGACACCAAGACCGATGTCGCGGTGCTGAAGGTCGATCCGAAAGGGCACAAGCTGACGGCGGTGAAGTTCGGCGATTCCAACACGATGCGTGTCGGCGACTGGGTGATGGCGATCGGCAATCCGTTCGGTCTCGGCGGCACGGTGACGGTCGGCATCGTCTCGGCACGCAATCGCGACATCAATTCCGGCCCGTATGACGACTTCATCCAGACCGATGCCGCGATCAACCGCGGCAATTCCGGCGGACCGCTGTTCAACAGCAGCGGCGAGGTCATCGGCATCAACACGGCAATCATCTCGCCATCGGGCGGCTCGATCGGCATCGGCTTCTCGATCCCGTCGCAGCTTGCCTCGGGCGTCGTCGACCAGCTTCGCCAGTTCGGCGAGACGCGGCGCGGCTGGCTCGGCGTGCGCATCCAGCCGGTGACCGACGACATTGCCGAAAGCCTGGGCATGGCGACCGCCAAGGGCGCGCTGGTCGCCGGCGTTATCAAGGGCGGGCCGGTCGACAACGGCACCATCCAGGCCGGCGACGTCATCATCAAGTTCGACGGCAAGGACATCCATGAAATGCGCGACCTGCCACGCGTCGTGGCGGAGAGCCCGGTCGGCAAGGCGGTCGACGTGATCATCGTGCGCAAAGGGGTCGAGCAGACCGTCAAGGTGACGCTCGGCCGGCTCGAGGACGGCGAAAAGCTTGCCAGCGGCGGTGAAAACGGCAACGCCGACCAGGACGATGCCGACAAGGCGCCTGCGGTTTCGACGGCTGCCGTGCTCGGCATGACGATCGGCGAGCTCAATGAGGAGACGCGCACGAAATTCGGCATCGCCGCCGACGTCTCCGGCGTCGTCGTGACCGACGTCTCCAAGGATTCGGCGGCTGCCGAACGCGGCATCCAGCCGGGCGAGGTGATCACCGAGATCGCGCAGGAATCGGTCGCAACGCCCAAGGACGTCATGGACCGGATCGGCGCGCTGAAGGAGCAGGGGCGCAAGAACGCGCTGTTGATGCTGGCGTCGAAGACCGGCGAGCTGAGGTTTGTGACAATCCGGATGGATTGAGTCCGGAAGAGCCTGCAATGCTCTGATCTTGAAACGAAAAAGGGCGGCTAGCGGGCCGCTCTTTTTCTTGCCTGCCAGTCTGTGCGTGACAGCCTGTAGAAGACATGTCGCCTGAGTGCGGTGTGGCTGTCCGGAACACCGGGATGGTCGAAATCGGAGGCGGGGTCGGCGATCATGCCCAGGCGCTCCATAACGGCAGTGGACCGGCTGTTATCCTTGACTGCGAAGGACACGATTTCGTCGAGGCCAAGTCTTTCAAAGCCATAGGTGAGCCAGGCTTCGGCTGCTTCGGTGACATAGAAGCGGCCCCAGAATTCGGGTGCCAGCCGCCAGCCGATCTCGATCGTGCCGGGCGGCAGGAATGGCAAATGATCAGTTCGGGTTATGCCGACGAAGCCGATGCATTCGCCTGTGACTGCGATCTCAGCGGCCGCGAAGCCGAAGCCGTCGCGATCGATAGCCGCGCGCAACTCCTCCATCTTGGTGTCCGACTGGGCACGGTCGCGGCGAAACGGAAAGAATTCCATGACCAACTCGTCGGAATTGATGCGATGGAAGAGCTCGCGGTCACGATCTTCCCAGTTGCGCAGGATCAGGCGCTCGGTGCGGATCGGCGTCATTCGACAAATTCCTCCCGGCGATAACCCTGCAGATAAAGCAAGGCGGTGAGGTCGCCGTGGTCGATGCGGATCTTTGCCTCGGCTGCGACGGCCGGCTTGGCATGCAAGGCGACGCCGATGCCGGCAAGACGGATCATGTCGAGATCGTTGGCGCCGTCGCCGACGGCAATGGCATCGGCAGGCGTCAGGCCGAGGCCGGCGGAAATCTCGATAAGGGCTTCGGCCTTGGCGGCGCGGCCGAGGATCGGTTCGGCGACCAGGCCGGTGAAGCGGCGATCCTGCTCGATCAGGCGGTTGGCGCGATTTTCGTGAAAGCCGAGCAATGCTGCGATGCGGGTGGTGAAGATGTCGAAACCACCGGAGATCAGCGCCGTCCAGGCGCCATTGGCCGCCATTGTCTGGACGAGCGTGCGGCCGCCGGAGGCTAGCGTCAGGCGATTGTCGATGATGCGGTCGATGATTGCGGCATCGAGACCCTTGAGCAGCGCCACGCGCTCGCGCAAGGCCGGCTCGAATGCGATCTCGCCGTTCATCGATCGCGCCGTGATGGCGGCGACGCGATCCTTGACGCCGATCTCGTCGGCAAGCTCGTCGATGCATTCCTGGTCGATCATCGTCGAATCCATGTCGGCGATCAGGATCTTCTTGCGCCTGTTCTCGGCCGGCTGGACGGCCACGTCGATCGGTTCGGAAGCCAGCGCGGCACGCAGGCGCGCCGTTATTTCGGAAGCGTCGGCGGTCTCCGGCAAGTCGAGCTCGCAGGCGATGCCTTCGGCCAGCCAGCGAACAGCGCTTGCGCCGACCGACCGCGAGGCCATATTCGCTAGCGTCGGCGTCAATGCGCGGCCGGCGGGATGGGATAGAAGCGTGGCGATCAGCGGCATCGAAAATTCCAGCGGACGGGCGGGCGAAGGCCGCCTGAAGAACGCGATCCTGATAGCCGGGCCGACCGCCAGCGGCAAGTCGGCGCTCGCACTCGACCTCGCCGAGCGCAATGGCGGTGTCATCGTCAACACCGATTCCATGCAAGGCTATTCGGTGCTCGACGTGCTGACGGCGCGGCCTGGTCCTGCCGAACTCGCCCGCGTCCCCCACTTTCTTTATGGACACGTCGATCCGTCCACCGCCTATTCAACCGGCGCCTGGTTGCGTGATGTCATAAAGCTGATCGACGACGGCACGCTTTCGGAGCGGCCAGTGATTTTCGTCGGCGGAACCGGGCTTTATTTCCGGGCGCTCACGGAAGGTATCTCGGAGATGCCCGACATTCCGAAGTCGATCCGCGATCGCTGGCGCTACGAGCTCCAGGAACAGGGCGCAGTGAGATTGCACCGCATCCTGTTGCGCGAGGATTCTGCGGCCGGCATGATGCTGAAGCCGACGGATGGGCAGCGCATCGTGCGGGCGCTGGAGGTGCTCGACGCGTCGGGCCGTTCCATCCTGGACTGGCAGGCCGCGCGTGGCCGGCCGTTGATCGACGGGAGCAGCGCGCGCTTTTTCGTCATCGAGCCGGAGCGAGCGGCTCTGGTGGAGCGGATCGATGCCCGCTTCGACCGCATGCTGGATGAGGGGGCACTGGACGAGGTGAAACAGCTTTCAGCGCTCGGCCTCGATCCCGACCTGCCGGCGATGAAAGCAATCGGTGTTCGCGAGCTTCAGGCCGCGCTGGCCGGCGCCTTCAGTTTTCCCGAGGCCATCGAGCGCGCGAAAATCGCGACGCGGCAATATGCCAAACGGCAGGCGACCTGGTTCAGGCACCAATTGGGCCCGGAATGGCAGAGATTGCGTCCTGATGGGGGGATCGACTCGATGCTCTCACTCCCTCCTTCGAGCGCAACCTGCAAAGTCGACACCGAGGGGACATTTCGCGTTGAAGTTGTCCAGGTTAACTGTCCGTAAGTTCCCGCATGCCATAAGATCGCTACGAACTTTCCAACGGGGAGCAGATGCGTTTCCACAAGGCGGAATCAGCCTTTTTCGTCTTTATTTTTGTGATCCTGGCCGCCGGCCTGGTGACGCTTTACGCCTATGGGCTCCTGCAAACCCTGGCCGCCGACATTAGCAATACGCCTTCAAAACTCGATGAAATCGTCTATCTCAACAAGCTGCTGTTTGCGACGGGCGTGCTGTTGGCGACTGCGCTGTTCTTCGGCATTTTCTTCATCTACCCGCTGATCCGAAAGCAGGCGACGGAAGAAGGCAAGCTGCGCGCCATGACCGTTTCGCTCAGCGCGCGTTCGGAGACGCTGGAGCATGCGGCGCTCACCGACAGCCTCACCGGCATGCAGAACCGGCGTTATTTCGACGATGCGCTGAAGGAATATCTCGAAGAGTTCCGCCGCATCGAGAAACCAGTAGGGCTGATGATCCTCGACCTCGACCATTTCAAGCAGGTCAACGACAGCCACGGCCACGATGTCGGCGACGAGGTGTTGCGGGCGGTCGCCAACTGTCTCAAGGACATGACACGCTATCACGACGTGGTGGCGCGCCTGGGCGGCGAGGAGTTCGCGGTGGTCACGCCCAATATGGACGCCGAGCTGCTATCCAAATTCGCCGAGCGCATCCGCAAGGCGATCGCCAACATGTCGGTGCTGACGGGCAACGTCCGACTGAAAATCACCACCAGCGTCGGGCTTGCCGTCTGGGATCGCAAGGAAACCGCCGAGGAGTTCTATCGCCGCGCCGATCGCCAGCTCTATGAGGCGAAGAGGCAAGGGCGCAACCGCGTCTGTGCCTGAATTCCGTCATTGAATTCGTGATGCCGGCCGTCTGGTATCGTTTTCTTCGTTTCCGGTGCACGCAGACCGACATCACCCCGTCAAGCTGAGATGCTGCCTTTGCGGGGCTTGCCGGAAATAGAGGTGTTGCCGTGACTAAATCCGATCTCTCCGGTCTTTACCGAGGCTATATTGCATGCCTGAACAAGCAGGATTGGCCAAATCTGGGGCGTTTGTTCATGATGAAGTGACCCACAACGGTCGCAGCTCGGATTGTCCGGCTATCTCGAAATGTTGGTGAGAGACTTCGACGAAATTCCGGACCTTTACTTCAACATTCAGCTATTGGTTGCCGATCCGCCTTATGTAGCGAGCCGGCTAAGCTTCGACTGCGCGCCAAGGGGAACGTTCCTTGGGCTCGATGTAAGCGGGAAGAGAATTTCGTTTGCCGAGAACGTATTTTATGAGTTTCAGAGAGGGAAAATTCGCCAGGTGTGGTCAGTTATAGACAAGACAGCCATCGAAACTCAGCTTTGATATCTGCGAGCGCTGCCTAAAAGTCGCTCGGCTCAATCATTCTGGGGGACGCAGGCCGAAGGTCGCCGGCTTGAGGCCGTAGCGCAAGTCGAAATCGTCGTTTCGCTGGGTGCGTGCGGCCGACCGCTTGCGATAGTCCGAATCGCCGGCCTGCCGGCCCGGATCGACGACTTCCGCGAAAGGCATTGCCTGTTGTGATTTCGGCACGTTGCGCAGCCGTTCGACGATCGCCACGAGGTCGACCTCGTCGCCGGTTTCGGACGGCAAGGCATTCTCGCGTTTGGCGGTGCCGGGGATCAAATCCTCGGAGAGCTTTTCGAACTTCATCCGCATCGTCGTCGCCACGCCTTCCCCGAAGGCGATAGCCTCGCGCTGGCCCATGGAAGACAGGAACGCGAGCGTCGAAGCCGAGGAATCGGCGATCGCCGAGCGGATGATCGCCTGGTCCTGCTCGTTGGCGAGCCGCATGGCAAAGAACGTCGAGCACTGCGACAGGATGGTCGGGTCGAGTTCGCCCGGGCGCTGGGTGACGACGCCGAGATAACAGCCATATTTGCGGCCTTCCTTGGCGATGCGCGACAGCGCGTGCCGCGTCGGCGCGAAACCGAGGCGCGGATCGGCCGGCATATAGCGATGCGCTTCCTCGCACAGGAAGAGCAGCCGCAGGCGGCCTTCGCTCCACAACGCCAGGTCGAAGGCCAGCCGCGCCAGGACCGAGCAAACGGAATTGACCACCTCGGACGGCATGCCGGCCATTTCGAAGCAGGTCACCGGGCGGCCGTGATGCGGCACGCGGAAGATGTTGCCGATCGTCTCGTGGATGGTGTCCTCGATCAGGCGCGAGTTGAACATGAAACGGTAGCGCGGATCGGATGCCGCCGATTCGATACGTGTCTTCAGTGACCTGAGGGTCGGGCGATCGTTCTTGCTTTCCAGCAGCCCCATGCGCTCGTCGACCAGCTTGATGAGGTCGGCAATGCGATAGGGCACCGGCGCGTCTGCGGTCAGCGCATCGGTGCTGCGCCGTAGATAGTTGCCGGAGTTCGGATTGCGGTAGAGGTTCTTGGCCGCGGGGATGAGATCGCGCAAGGCGTCGACCTCTTCCGGGACCGTCTCGCGGCCGCGAAACAGCACCTCGGCAAATTCCTCTAGCTTGAACATCCAGAAGGGCAGGTCGAGCGTCGTCGAATCGACCCTGACGCAATATTCGGGCAACGACGCGGCGAACTCGTTGTGTGGATCGAGGATGAGCACGCGCAGGTCGGGCCGGGCGGCGATCGACTTGCGCAAGAGCAGCGACACGGCGGTCGATTTGCCGACCCCGGTGGTGCCGACAATGGCGAAATGCCGCGCCAGCGTATCGTCGATGGCGATATTGGCGTCGATCGCCTCGTCCTGCGACAGCGTGCCGATGGTGATCGAATGACGACCGGCGAGATCGTAGACGGCCTGCAGGTCGCGGCTGCGGATACGATGGGCAATGGCCCCGATATGCGGGTAGGTTGTGATGCCACGGTCGAAGATCGGCTTCGCGCCGGGTTCGGTACCGTCGCGCACCTCGCCGATCAATTCGATGCTGACCTCGATCGGATTCTGGCCCTCGCTGCTCCAGGCACGATCCGACTTGCCGATTTCATAGACCAGGCCGACGGTTCGTGATGTACCGAGATTGATCGAGATCATCTTGCCGACGCTCCACAGGCCGGTGACCGTGCCTTCGATATCGTCGGCATAGGCGCTGATGGTGGCGCGCGCGCCGTCGCATTGCACGACATTGCCCAGAATGCGCTTGTCGTTCTGCTCCGCCCTGCGGCGCTCCAGCAAAGTCGGTTCCCCAATGGAGGCTTCGCGTTCAACGAGCATGGATACGCCGGTCCCCTTTTCCCAAGCGATGAGCCTAGGCGAACGGGGTTAAGGTGGGATGAGGCCGGATGGTTTAGCGGACATTAAGGAGTTTGCGAAAACTGGATGAAACGGCCGTTGCTCTGTAGAAGAATTTCGATATATTGGATTAATGGATGATATAGCGAACGACATCTCCTCGACCATCGGCAGAAGAATACATACCGAAAGAGTGGCTCGAGGCTGGTCCCTGGCAGAGCTGGCGGAGCGGTCCAACGTTTCGAAAGCCATGCTGAGCACGGTAGAACGCGGCATGACCAGCCCGACGGCGGCACTCCTTGTGCGTATTGCGGCCGCCTTCGGCATGACGCTGTCCACATTGATCGCAAGGGCGGAATTGCAGGGCGGTGGCCTGCTTCGCGAACGTGACCAGCCGCTCTGGCGCGATCCGGCTACGGGTTATGTGCGGCGGCATCTTTCGCCGGTTTCGGACATGCCCCTCGAACTGATCCGGATCCAGTTGCCGGCCGGCGCCAAGGTAAGTTTCCCGGCGGCGTCTTACGCCTTCATCAGGCAACAGATATGGCTGATCTCCGGGCGGCTGGAATTCACCGAGGGGGACATCGTTCACCGGCTCGAACCGGGCGACTGCCTGGCGCTCGGCGCGCCATCCGATTGCGTCTTTCACGCTCCGGGGCCGGACGCCGCCGACTATCTGGTTGCGTTGGCCAGGAGCTGAGGTGAAGGCGCGCCGTCCAAAACGCTGCGACAATGGCGGTCCGCCGCTCGACGACTATGACGGTCCGCCCTGGGGCAAGGGCGACCCCTATGTCTTTCTTGCCTGGCGGACCGCCCATGCCCAGGCATGGAAAGTGCCGAGCCGCGAGATCATGCTGATGCGGCTGCACAAGGCCGAGCGGCTGGGCCTGACCTATGAGGAATACACGCTCGAACTGCTGGAACGCGGGCGACATCTGCAAGAGGAAGACGCCGATCGCATCGCGGAAATCCGGCGGGCCAGGAAGCGCAAG
Organism: Mesorhizobium sp. M0854; assembly: GCF_040319815.1. Taxonomy (NCBI): domain Bacteria; kingdom Pseudomonadati; phylum Pseudomonadota; class Alphaproteobacteria; order Hyphomicrobiales; family Phyllobacteriaceae; genus Mesorhizobium; species Mesorhizobium sp. M0854. The sequence goes on along the minus strand of NZ_JAMYOL010000011.1, from coordinate 75,648 downwards.
CGGACCAGTCGTTTCGACTGACGGACGGCGACAGGGGAACGACATGAGTTCGATCGAAATCAGGCCACTCAGCAATGCTGACGGAACGCAAAAAATGCTGACGGAACTGCTGATCGGGACAGTCGCTGCGGGCGGCTCGGTCAGCTTCATGCATCCGTTGGCGCCGGAGATGGCCGCGGCCTTCTGGAACAGGTCGCTTCAGGCGGCCGCCAGAGGCGAAAGGGCGGTGCTTGGGGCCTGGAACGGCGAGGCTCTGGTCGGCACCGTCACCTTGCTGCTCGACTGCCCGCCCAACCAGCCGCACCGGGCCGAGATCGCCAAGCTGATGACCCGCCTCGATTATCGCGGCAAGGGCATCGCAACCCGCCTGATGGAGGCGGCGGAAGCCGTTGCCGTGGAGAAAGGCCGCACGCTGTTGGTCCTCGACACGGCAAAAGAGGAGGGGGCTTCCGGGCTCTATGAAAAGCTCGGCTTCACGCTGGCCGGCGAAATACCGGATTATGCGCTGAAGCCGCATGGCGGGCTCACAGGCACCCTCATCTACTGGAAACGCGTCGGCCGGACACGCTGATGGCGACAACGATGCACCTTTGCAACACCCGTCAGACCATCGCGGGCGTGGAAAGAATAGCTCTGCGTCAAATTGGCGGCGAGCTTAGAGAAGCCGCCCATTCTGATCCGTCGTCCTGAAAGGAGACCTGTCAATGACCCGGCGATCCAGATCGACACATTCCGTGCCGACGCTGGAATTGCGTGCGGCTGACAGGGTTCCAATCAGGAAGAACGGCCATGGCAAAGTCCATGATCCAGCGCAGGCAGGATGCCGAGCGCGAACGCATTGAAGCATATGCCGTAACGCTGCGGCGGGTTTTTCCCGTCCCGCGTCCCGCTCCGGATTTCGAGCGGGCGCTCGACGAGGCACGTCGGGGCTTTGCCGGCATGGCGATCCGCGACGGCGCGCTGTGGCGTCCAAAGCTGAAGACGCGCGACCCCGAGCGGCTGCGGCTGGCCGCGGCGCGCCATCTCTATGCGCGCTACCCGGTTACAGCCGCGCTCGAGGGGATCTGGCTGGACAGCTCGGGGTTGAATGTCGGCGAGATTGCGCTTCGCAAGGCTTGGTATATCGCAGTGGCGCGTGGTGACTCGCTTTACAAGGCGGGCGCCTGTGCGTGGCTGTCTCGCAAGGAGGTGCATTGCTTCTTGAACTTGCCCGGCGATTTCACGTTCGACGAGGCATTTTGGGTGGTGATCGCCCGGTCCTACACGGATGATTCCGGGTTGGCGGCCCGACTTGCCAAGTCGAAAATCGCGCGCACGCCACGTAACGATCTGGCCTTCTGGCGCGAGGTGACACGGTTCTTCTGCGGGCAACCCGCGTCGAAGGAGGAGATCGACGATCTTTGCGACTATATCGGCGCCGTGCACCAGCGCGATGCGGCGTACAGCCTGAAGGGTCGCACGCTTGCCTCGCTGCGTCGGCAGATGCTGGAATGGCATCGAGACATTGCCGCGATCGAACGCATCGAGGCAATGCGCCGCCGCGCTGCCGGGCGGACCACGCGTACTGCCGGGACGCAGTCGCAGGGTCGCGCCTGGGACGGCTCGTGCCTGGACGACTGGGACTGGCAGCCGTCGACCAAGGAGGCAAAGGCGCATGGCGAGCGTTTCTTCGTCCGTCAGTTGAAGACAGCTGAGGATCTGGTCGCCGAGAGCCGGGCGATGCATCATTGCGTCTCGATATACGCGGCCAAATGCATCGCCGGCAATGCCTCGATCTGGGTGCTGCGGCGCTCGGCGCTGGGCAAGATCGAGCGGTTGCTGACGATCGAACTCGACCCGCAAAACCGTGCGGTGCAGGTGCGCGGTTTCGGCAATCGTCTCGCCTCGCTCGAGGAGCGCAAGATCATCGAGCGCTGGGCCAAGGCGAGGGGTGTGGTGCTCTGCGCCTGAAACGGAAGACCCGCGCGGCGGAAAGGCGGCGCGGGTGCATAATGGGCGGATGTGCCGACGTCGGGCCAAGTGCACATTCGCCGTTGACAGCGGCGTCAAACCAATTCTATTGTCCGCCACCATGAAAAAGGCACTCATTCTCGTAGGAAAGCGCGTGGGCAAGGCGGTGTAACCGCCGGGCGGTGACCTCCCATGCGCAAGACACAGGCTCCCTCGGGGGCCTTTTTTATTGCCCGAAACACGACTAAACGACGAGCAATCGCCAGATGGCGAACAGTACGGGACCAGAATGATGAGCAGTGGACAGAATGAGCGGCGCGAAATGCCAAGAACTGAAATGCCAAGGAGCGAAATGACGGGTGCCGAAATGGTGGTGCAGGCGCTGAAGGACAATGGCGTCAAGCATGTTTTCGGCTATCCGGGCGGCGCGGTTCTGCCAATCTACGATGAAATCTTCCAGCAGGACGAGGTCGAGCACATCCTCGTCCGCCATGAGCAGGGCGCGGGCCACGCGGCGGAAGGCTATGCGCGCTCGACTGGCAAGGCCGGCGTCATGCTGGTGACCTCAGGGCCGGGCGCCACCAATGCGGTGACGCCATTGCAGGACGCGCTGATGGACTCGATCCCGCTGGTCTGCCTGACCGGCCAGGTGCCGACTTCGCTGATCGGCTCGGATGCGTTCCAGGAGTGCGACACGGTCGGCATCACGCGGCCCTGCACCAAGCACAACTGGCTGGTGAAGGACGTCAACGAGCTCGCGGCAACGATCCACGAGGCCTTCCATGTGGCAACGACAGGGCGCCCCGGTCCGGTCGTCGTCGACATCCCGAAGGACGTGCAGTTCGCCAGGGGTATCTATGTCCCGCCGCAGACGGCGCCGCGCACCAGCTACCAACCGAAGGTCCAGGGCGACCTGGAAAAGATCAAGGCGGCGGTCGAGCTGATGGGGGCTGCCCGAAAGCCGATCATCTATTCGGGCGGCGGCGTCATCAATTCCGGCCCGGAGGCGAGCCATCTGCTGCGCGAGCTGGTCGACCTCACCGGCTTTCCCATCACCTCGACGCTGATGGGCCTCGGCGCCTATCCGGCGTCGGGCAAGAACTGGATGGGCATGCTCGGCATGCACGGCACGTATGAAGCGAACATGGCGATGCACGATTGCGACGTCATGCTCTGCATCGGTGCGCGCTTCGACGACCGCATCACCGGGCGGCTGACGGCGTTTTCGCCGAATTCGAAGAAGATCCACATCGACATCGACCCGTCGTCGATCAACAAGAACGTCCATACCGACGTGCCGATCATCGGCGATGTCGGGCGCGTGCTGGAGGATCTGGTGCGGCTGTGGCGGGCGACCGCCAAGGCCGACAAGAAAGCGCTTCACCCGTGGTGGGAGCAGATTGCCAAATGGCGCGCCCGCGATTCGCTCGCCTACAAGATGAACCACGAGGTGATCATGCCGCAATATGCCGTCCAGCGGCTCTATGCGCTGACCAAGGACCTCGACACCTACATCACCACCGAGGTCGGCCAGCATCAGATGTGGGCGGCGCAGCACTATCATTTCGAGAAGCCGAACCGCTGGATGACCTCCGGCGGACTGGGCACGATGGGCTACGGCCTGCCGGCCGCGCTCGGCGTGCAGATCGCGCACCCGGATGCGCTGGTCATCGATATCGCCGGCGACGCCTCGGTGCAGATGACGATGCAGGAGATGAGCGCCGCGGTGCAGCACGAGGCGCCGATCAAGATATTCATCCTCAACAACCAATATATGGGCATGGTGCGGCAGTGGCAGCAGCTGCTGCACGGCAACCGGCTGTCGCACTCCTACACCGAGGCGATGCCGGATTTCGTCAAGCTCGCCGAAGCCTATGGCGGCCACGGCATTCGCTGCGACAAGCCGGACGAGCTCGACGACGCCATCAAGGAAATGATAGCGGTCAAGAAGCCTGTTCTGTTCGACTGCCGCGTGGCGACGCTCGCCAACTGCTTCCCGATGATCCCGTCCGGCAAGGCGCATAACGAGATGCTGTTGCCGGACGAGGCGACGGACGAAGCTGTGGCCAACGCTATCGACGCCAAGGGCAGGGAACTGGTGTAGCCTGGTTCGAGGAAGCTGTGCGGAAACAGCAGATTAGCGCAAAAATTGAAATCGAGATTCATATCATGAACGCACAGTTGCAACCGACCGGCTCCGCCTATTTCATCGCCAAGGAGACGGAAAAACCAGAGAACCACACGCTTTCGGTCCTCGTCGACAACGAGCCGGGCGTGCTTGCGCGGGTCATCGGCCTGTTTTCCGGACGTGGCTACAACATCGAGAGCCTGACGGTCTCGGAAACCGAGCACGAAAAGCACCTGTCGCGCATCACCATCGTGACGCGCGGCACGCCGCACGTGCTGGAGCAGATCAAGCACCAGCTCGAGCGCATCGTGCCGGTGCACCGCGTCGTCGATCTCACCGTGCGGTCGCAGGAATTCGGACAGGAGCGGCCATTGGAGCGGGAACTCGCGCTGGTCAAGGTCGCCGGCACCGGCGAAGCCCGCGTCGAGGCGCTCCGGCTCGCCGATGCATTCCGCGCCAGCGTCATCGATGCCAACACCGAGCATTTCATCTTCGAGATCACCGGCAAGGGCTCCAAGCTCGATCAGTTCATCGCCATCATGAAACCGCTCGGGCTGGTCGAGATCTGCCGTACCGGGGTGGCGGCGATGAACCGCGGCCCGCAAGGGATGTGATCATGATGCTCGCGGCGGCAATTCTAGCAGGCGCCGGCGCAATCGTTCTTGCGGTCACGACGGCGGCGGCCAGCCAGGAGCCGGTATTCGACAAGTCAGTGCTGCCGAAATTGTTTGAAGAAATCGACCGCAGGGGCACACCGAGCTATTATTTCCAACAATGCCCGGCCGATATTTGGCGCAGGGCGTCGGGCGCCGATGACGCGCTCTTTTCCACGCCGGGAATAGATTACCAAGGTTGTGAGAAAGACGTCTTGGCCTGTGCCAGGCGGTGTTTCGACGGACGCAGGGGCGAAGCCTGTTTCGAGACGGCCAGGGTCATCCAGGAGCACTCGCCAGAAGACAAGCAATGGACCGAGGAGATGTTCGCCCAGGCCTGCGCTACTGGCAGTATCGGCGGCTGCACAAATCGCGGCGCGGGAATTCTCTTGGGTCGGCTTGGGCTAAACAAACTGCTTGCCGCCGGTAGTGCAAACGAATCTTGCCCTTGTCGCACATTCAAGCTGAGCTGCAATGAGGGCGATGCCTGGGGTTGCACCATGTATGGCAGCGCCCTTCAGCATGGTGAAGGCGTCTCTGCGGACGAAGCCGAGGCGATGGCCGCTTACAAAAAGTCTTGCGAGATCGCTATGGAATTTGACGCCTGCCGATACGCCAAGGCGCTCATGAAAACGATGCAAAGCCGCTAGCTAGGGCTTTTCAGATTTGCGCAACTGCGATCTTTGCGCTGCCTCGCCTCGACCAAGTTCTTTGCTTTCTCTCTTGATAGGGCGCGATACCGGGCAGACATCCTGAACAAATCCATTCAGCGTGTTCACAAGATTGTTCTGGACCAGAGAGTAGTGGATGAACTGTCCGTGCCGCTCCTTGGCGATGAGCCCGGCCGTCTCCAGAATGCTCAAATGCTGCGAGATCGACGGCTTCGACATCTCGAAGCGCGCCGCGATCTCGCCCGCCGTTAGGGAAGAGTGCGCAAGATAGGCGAGGATCTTGCGCCGGGGCGCTGAAGATAGCGCTTCAAACACGCGCTGTATCGCGCCATTTGCGTGAGCAGCCGTTTCGGCATCCGCTGCGTGCTCTGCATCTTCGATCACTGTCTGCCACCTTGTGATGCCGAGGCGTTGGCTGCGCCTCGGTCCGCTTTTCTTATTTTCATTTAGACTATTGCCTAAATACCTAATTCGCAGTAGTAGACGATTAGCTTACTGCCTAAGTAACGGACGACGCGCCAGAAGGCAAGGCTGTGGTCCGGAAATGTTCATGCAGGAGGAGGGGTACCGATGAAAACCATATCCACGGGCAGAATGATTTCCCAACAGGACAGTGACGCCGAAGACGGCAAAGTCGTGTGGGTGCCGGCAAAGTCGATCTGGGTCGGGGCGATGACGATCGCCGCCATTGTGTTGGGACCGATGACATTTAGCTGGAGTGCCTTCGCCTTATTCGTTGCGACAACGGCGGCGACAATCTGCGCCGGACACTCGGTGGGGATGCACCGTCTGCTCATCCACCGGTCGTTCAAGGTTCATATCTGGGTCGAGCATGCGCTGGTCTACCTTGGCGTGCTCGTCGGCATGGCCGGTCCTTTTGGGATGATCTATGCTCACGATATTCGTGACTGGGCTCAGCGCCAGACCGCATGTCACGATCTCCATGCCCATCGTCGGCCATTTTTCACCGATGCCTTCTGGCAGATGCATTGCGCGGTCGCTTTGCGCAATCCACCCACCTTCATCATCGAACCCTCGATTAGGAATGACCCGTTCTACAAGTTCGTCGAACGCACCTGGATGCTGCAACAACTGCCCTGCGCGATCCTCTTTTTCGCGTTTGGCGGCTGGGATTGGGTGGTATGGGGAATCGCGGTGCGCGTTTCAGTGTCGCTTACCGGGCATTGGTTGGTTGGGCATTTTGCGCACCGAGATGGGGAGCAAGGATGGCGCGTCGACGACGTTGCCGTGCAAGGATACAATTTGCCGCGTTTCGGGCTGGTAACGTTCGGCGAGAGTTTCCACGGCAACCATCACGCGTTTCCCGAGTCTGCACGGCTTGGTTTGGAACACGGACAGATCGATCTCGGCTGGCTATTCATTCAGGTTCTGGCGATCCTGGGTCTGGCGCACAGCGTCAAGATTCCGGAGAATACGCCGAGACGCAAAGGGCTGCGACGCGTGCGCCGTCAGCGCGAAACTGCCCCGGATTCAGATCTATGGTCGGTGCAGCCCTACCGCAGATAGATGTTCTCAGCGGATATTGGCCTAAGATATGAAAGAACGCTGGGCGCGCGTGGACCAACGAATTGCATTTGCACTCAGCACCTCATCGATTTAAGTCAGTATTTCAGTATTATTGATCTTTGCGATCCTCCATGACCTTCGATGCATTCCTTGCTCTGCTGGTTTATGCCTTCGTGACCTCGATCACGCCGGGTCCGAACAATTTCATGCTTTTGGCCTCGGGCGTGAATTTCGGCTTGGTCAAAACCGTGCCACACATGCTCGGCATCGGCTTCGGCTTCCTCGTGCTGTTGCTTGCCGTAGGCTTCGGGCTTGGCGCCGTGTTGACGACCTTTCCGGTGCTGCATACCGGGTTGAAGATCGCTGGCGGCCTCTACCTGCTTTATCTCGCCTGGAAGATCGCCATGTCGCGCTCGCTCGGCGGCGAAGACAAGACGAAGGGCCAGCCGATGCGCTTCATCGAGGCTGCGGCATTCCAGTGGGTCAATCCCAAGGCCTGGGTGATGGCGATTACAGCCATGGCCGTCTATACCAGTCCGGAACGCCCGTTTGTGTCGGTGGTGCTGATCGCAGCCGCTTTCGCCGTCGTCATGCTGCCGAGCATTTCGACCTGGGCCGGTTTCGGCATGGCGCTGCGCGGCTTTCTGGCGGATGCGGTGCGGCTCAAATGGTTCAACATCGCCATGGGTGTGATGCTTGCGGCGACGCTGTGGCCGATGCTGCGTTAGCTGCCGTTCTATTGTGCACTGCACATTAAATCTTCGTAATGACGGGTTTTGGCCCTTTTTCGCCTTCGGCATCCTCTATTATCTGGCAAAAGCGCGGCAAGAGGCTGCGAGTTGAGCTAGACTACGGCCACCGGATAGCGGCGTGTCGGATCGAGAGGTCTTTTGTCGATGCGCGGAAAGATCGTATTAGCGGTGATCGCTGCAGCCTGCGTTGCCGCGGCGTGGCTCTATCTTTCGCCCAGCGCAATGAGCGGTCTTCAGCAGATGCTGTCGGCGAAGCAGACGGCGACGGCGGACAAGCCCGCTGCAGCGGCAAATGCCGCGCGTACGACTTCGGTGGTTGCCGCCACCGCTGCGACGGCCGATTTCCCGGTCCGGCGCTATGCCATCGGCTTTGTGTCCTCTCCTGCCGTGGTCAGCATCAACGCGCGGGTCTCGAGCCAGATCGTCGCAATCGCGGTCAAGGACGGACAGATGGTGAAGGCCGGCGACCTTCTTTTCTCGCTGGACGATCGCTCGTTGAAGGCGCAACTGGCACGCGATCAGGCGACGCTCGCAAAAGACCAGGCGCTGCTTGCCAGCGCCACGGCCGATCTTCAGCGCGCCAAAAATCTCGTCGCCAGGCAGGCCGGAACACAGCAGACCTACGATCAGGCCGTCGCGGCGCAGAAATCCGCCGCGGCCACCGTCGACGCCGACAAGGCAACGATCGATGCAGACCAAATCCAGCTTGGCTTCGCCACGATCAGGGCGCCGATCTCCGGCAGGCTTGGCGCAGTCAACGTCGCCGTCGGCGATCTCGTCACCACCAGCAACGGCAGCAGCACGTCGACTCCACTGGTGACGATCACGCAGGTCGACCCGCTGCAGGTGAACTTCAATCTCCCCGAAAGCGATCTTGCCTTGCTGCACAAGGCGCTGGCAGCGCCGCAGCAAGGTGCGGTGACGCTGACCAAGGACGGCGACCCGAAGCCGATCGGCAAGGGAACGCTGGATTTCGTCGATTCCAGCGTAGACACGGCGTCCGGCACGATCGCAACGCGGGCCAGTGTGCCGAACGCCGATCTTTCGCTATGGCCGGGCCAATACGTCAACGTCGTGCTCGATGCCGGGATCATGCCACAAATGACGTCCGTTCCGACGGTCGCCGTCCAGCCCAGCCAGAAGGGCCCGTTCGTCTATGTAATCAAGCCGGACAACACCGTTGAAATGCGGCCCGTGCAGGTCGCGCTGACAGAAGGCACCAGCACCGCAATCAGCCAAGGATTGAAAAGCGGCGAGCGTGTCGTCGTCGAGGGTCAGACCAAACTGAAGAACGGCGCGGCGGTGCGCGAAGGCAAGGCTTCGACCGGCACCGGCGATCAGGCGGCTCCGAAGGTTGCCGAGGCTGACCGGACGGGCGGAACACAGCCATGATTTCCGAATTCTGCATCCGCAGGCCCGTCGCCACGCTGCTCATGTCGTTCGCCCTGGTTCTGGGCGGACTATTTGCTTACAAATTCCTGCCGGTCGCGGCGCTGCCAAGCGCCGAATTTCCGGTTGTCAACGTCTCGGCCTCGCTGCCCGGGGCTTCGCCGGAAACCATGGCGACCTCGGTGGCAACGCCTCTGATCAAGCAGTTTGCCACTATCGCAGGCATCGATTCGATCTCGACGACCAACTCGCTCGGCTCGACCTCGATCGCCATTCAGTTCGTGCTCAACCGCGACATCGATGCAGCCGCCGCTGACGTCCAGGCAGCGATCGCACGCACGCAACGACAATTGCCGCCGGAGATGACCAGCCCGCCGAGCTACCGCAAGGTCAATCCAGCCGACGCGCCGATCCTGCTGATGTCGCTGGTCAGCGACACAATTCCGCTGACCGATCTCGACGCGTTTGCCGAGAATGTGATTTCGCCGTCGCTGTCGACGATCGACGGCGTTGCGCAGGTTTCGATCTACGGCCAGCAGAAATATGCCGTACGCGTCCAGATCGATCCCACGGCGCTCGCCGCACGCGGCATCTCGATCGACCAGCTGCAGACGGCCATTGCCTCGGCCAACAGCAACACGCCGCTCGGCGTGCTCAAGAACAACAAACAGCAGCTGACGATCACCGCGAACACGCAGCTGACCGATGCGGCGGGATTCTCGAACATCATCATCGCCACCAAGAACGGCCATCCGGTGCGGCTCGGCGAGGTGACCCGCGTCATCGATTCGGTCGAGACCACGACGACGGCAAGCTGGTATGACGGCACCCGCGCCATCATTATGGCGGTGCAGCGCCAGCCGGATGCCAATACCGTCGACGTCGTCGACCGCGTCAAGGCGATGCTGCCTTCCTTCGACGATCAGATGCCGGCAGCGGCGAGCATCCAGTTGCTAAACGACCGCTCGACATCGGTCCGCGAGGCGGTCGATGACGTGCAGTTCACGCTCCTGCTCACCATCGCGCTGGTGGTGATGGTGATCTTCCTGTTCCTGCGCCGGGTGACGGCGACGATCATCCCGGCGGTGGCGGTACCGATTTCGCTCATCGCCACGCTGGGCGTGATGTACCTGTTCGGCTTTTCCATCGACAACGTCTCATTGATGGGGCTGACATTGGCGGTCGGCCTTGTCGTCGACGATGCCATCGTCATGCTGGAAAATATTTTCCGCCATATGGAGGAGGACGGGCTCTCGGCCCTCGAGGCGTCACTCAAGGGCGCGCGCGAGATCGGCTTCACCATCATCTCGATCTCGATCTCGCTGGTCGCCGTGTTCATTCCGGTGCTTTTGATGGGCGGCGTGATCGGGCGCATCTTCAACGAATTCGCGGTGGTGGTGACGGTCGCCATCCTGGCGTCGATGTTCGTCTCGCTGACGCTGACGCCGATGCTGTGCTCGCGGCTGTTGTCATTATCGAAAGCCGAGCAGAAAGCAGCGCACGGTGAAGGCCATAGACAAAACGTCTTCATGCGGGGCTATGACAGGCTGCTGACATTCTGCCTGCGCCACAATTTCCTTGTCTTCCTTGTCTTCCTCGTGACCGCCGGGCTGTCGGTGTGGCTGATCCAGATTTCGCCGAAGGGCTTCTTCCCGCAGGAGGATATCGGCCAGGTCTCGGTGACGACCATCGCGCGCCAGGACATTTCGTTTGACGCGATGGTGAAGCTGCAGGGGCAAGTGGCGGATGTCTTCACCCATTCGCCCTACGTCGCGCATGTCGGCTGGTCGGCGGGCAGTGGAAACAATGCGCTCAACCAGGGCCAGCTGTTTGTGCAGCTGAAAGACAAGGACCACCGACCGAACATCGACAAGGTGCTTACGGACCTGCGGCGCCAGCTGGCCAATGTGCCCGGCATCGAAACCTACATGCAGCCGGTGCAGAACCTGCGGCTCGGCGCGCGTTCTTCGGCGAGTGCCTACCAGCTTGCCGTTCAGGGCCTCGATACCGGCCTGACGAACGTCTGGGCGCAGAGGCTGACGGACGCGATGGCTGCCGATCATGCCGCCTTCACCGACGTCACCAATGACCTGCAGAACAACGCGCTACAGGCGACGCTGGTGATCGACCGCGACAAGGCGGCGAACCTCGGCGTCGATACCGACACGCTGCGCTCCAGTCTCTACGGCGGTTTCGGCACCCAGCAGGTGTCGACCATCTTCGGTTCGGCCGACAGCTACGACGTGATCATGGAGCTCGATCCGAAGATCGAGTGGTCGCCCGAGCGGATGCTGGCCATCAAGGTGAGAACGGCGAGCGGCAGCCTAGTGCCGCTCGGTGCGTTCGCCCGCGTCGATCGGACCGCCGGTGCTTTGACCGTCAACCAGCTCGGCCAACTTCCGGCAGTGACCATCTCCTACAATCTGCCGCAAGGCGTGGCCCTCGGCGACAGCGTGAGCCACATCAACGGGCTGAAGGACAAGATCGGCATGCCGCCGACGATCTCGACCGCCTTCTCGGGCACGGCCAAGACGTTCCAGGATTCGCTTTCCAACCAGGGGCTGCTGATCGGCGGCGCGATTCTGACCATCTATATCGTTCTCGGCATGCTCTATGAGAGCTTCATCCACCCGCTCACCATCCTGACCGGGCTTCCATCGGCGGTGCTCGGCGCGCTGGTGGCACTGCGGCTGGCGGGGATGGATCTGTCGGTGATCGCGGTGATCGGCATCCTGATGCTGATCGGCATCGTCAAGAAGAACGGCATCATGATGATCGACGTGGCGCTGGAACTCAGGCGCGAGGGGATGTCGCCCGTCGAATCCATCCACAAGGCCTGCCTGATGCGCTTTCGGCCGATCATGATGACCACGCTTGCCGCGCTGATGGGTACCATCCCGATCGCGCTCGGCACCGGCGCCAGCGCGGAACTGCGCCAGCCTCTCGGCGTGGCCGTGGTCGGCGGTCTTGTCGCCTCGCAGGCACTGACGCTGTTCGTCACGCCCGTGATTTACGTCTACATGGAGCATTTTTCCGGCTGGCTGGTCAAGCTGTGGGCGCGGCGCCGGGGCGAGCCGAGCCCGGTCGAAGCGGTCGACCAGCCGTCACTGTTCGACGAGGAGGAAGAACCGGTGCCGCAAAAGGCGGCAGCCGAATAGCGCTGGCCCAAGCCGTGGTGCTTGCGGCCGGAGGTCCGCGATCGTAATTTGACGCCATGCCGCACAATCACGACCACGACAACGAGCTTGATCCCTTTGCGGCGCGGGTGCGCGCGCTGGAGACGATTCTCACCCGCAAAGGCCTGATCGATCCGGCGGCGATCGATGTTATCGTCGACACCTATGAGACTAAGATCGGGCCGCGCAACGGCGCAAAGGTGGTGGCGAAGGCCTGGGTTGATCCCGGGTTTGCCGCATGGCTGAAGCGTGATGCGACGGCGGCAATCGAATCGCTCGGCTACACCGGCCGGCAAGGCGAGCACATGCAGGCGGTGTTCAACACGGCCGACACGCACAACCTCGTCGTCTGCACGCTATGCTCCTGCTATCCGTGGTCGGTGCTCGGCCTGCCGCCGGTCTGGTACAAGGCGCCGCCCTACCGTTCGCGCGCAGTGATCGATCCGCGCGGCGTGCTCGAGGAATTCGGTCTGACCTTGCCGGCGAGGACGACAATCCGGGTGTGGGATTCGACCGCCGAGCTGCGCTATCTGGTGGTGCCGATGCGCCCCCGGGGTACGGAGGGCTGGGATGAGGCAAGGCTCGCCGATCTGGTGACGCGCGATGCCATGATCGGCACGGCGTTGGTGCGGGAACCGGCATGAACGGGCCGCAGGATCTCGGCGGCCAGATGGGTTTCGGGCCGGTCGCGCCCGAACCTGACGAACCCTATTTCCATGCCGATTGGGAAAGGCGGGCGCTGGGCGTGACGTTGTGCGCCGGCGCCATGGGCGCCTGGACCATCGACGAGAGCCGGCACGCGCGGGAATCGCTGCATCCAGCGGATTATTATGCCTCCAGCTACTACCAGATATGGATCAAGGCGCTGGAGGTGCTGCTCAAACGCCATGATTTCGTCAGCGACGGGGACCTGACTACGGGCGACGCAGTCGACCCGGCAGCGACACCCAAACGGGTGCTGAAGGCTAAGGACGTTCCGGCGGTGCTGGCCAAGGGCGGGCACTGCGACCGGCCTGTCGCCGCGCCTGCGCGGTTCAAGGCGGGCGACCCCGTGCGAACCAAGAACTTTCATCCGACCGGCCACACCAGACTGCCGCGCTATGCACGCGGCAAGCGAGGCGTCGTCGAGGCTGTGCGCGACGGCTTTGTCTTTCCCGACACCAATGCGCACGGCCAGGGCGAAAACCCGCAATGGGTCTATACGGTGGCCTTCACCGGCGGCGAAATCTGGGGCGAGGGCGCCGATCCGACACTTGTCGTGTCGATCGACGCCTGGGAGAGCTACCTTGAGCCGGCGTGAGACGGGCTCAGTTGCCGCCATGCTGCCCGCCGGTGTCGAGGCGCCTGTGTTTGCCGAGCCGTGGCAAGCAGAGGCCTTTGCCATGACGGTAGCACTGCACGACAACGGGCTGTTTTCGTGGAGCGAATGGGCGGATGCTTTGTCGGCAGAGGTGAAGCGGCCGGGCGCCGCGCGCGACGGTCACGATTACTACGAGCACTGGCTGGCAGCGCTGGAAAAGCTGCTTTTGGCCAAGGGCGTTGCCGGAAAGCGCGACGTCGATGCGCTCGCCGCTGCCTGGGAACGCGCCGCGCACGCAACACCGCATGGCAAGCCGATCCAGATGGAGAACGATCCACAGCGGGCCGGGTAAGCTGCGGTCGCCTGGCCTTGTTCTCTTTACGTTCCTGTTCGTCACTGATAGCCTGACCCTGTCGCAGCGGCGTGATTGCCGGCGATGAAAATTTGCCGGTGACGGCAGTCACCTTGTCTTTCCCTCGCGAATCCGGTCTGTCGCGCTGATGGAATTCTCTCCTCAACAAGACGAGGCGCTGAAGGCGGTGGCCGGCTGGCTGAAAGCCGGCAAGCCGCAGCTGTTCCGGCTGTTCGGCTATGCCGGCACCGGTAAGACGACGCTGGCGCGCTATTTCGCCGAGCATGTCGACGGCCAGGTACAGTTCGCCGCGTTTACCGGTAAGGCGGCGCAGGTGCTGCGTTCCAAGGGCGCGGTCAATGCCCGCACCATCCATTCGCTGATCTACCGGCCGAAGGGCGAGGAATCGGTAGCGGACGAGGTGACCGGCAAGACATCGATGTCGCCGACATTTTCGCTCAACCGGCAGAGCCCGATCTCGCGAGCCAAGCTCGTCGTCATCGACGAATGCTCGATGGTCGACGAGCAACTCGGCCGTGACCTGATGAGCTTCGGCACGCCGATCCTGGTGCTCGGCGATCCCGGCCAGTTGCCGCCAATCTCCGGCGGCGGCTTCTTCACCGACCATGAGCCGGACATTCTGCTCACCGAAATCCATCGCCAGGCGCGAGACAACCCGATCATCCGGCTGGCGCTTGACGTGCGCGAGGGCCGCGAGTTCATGCGCGGCGACTATGGCGCGGCGCAGGTGATCGGCAAGGAAGACGTCACCCAGGAATTGGTGCTGAAAGCGGACCAGGTGCTGGTCGGCACCAACCGCACGCGCCGCCGTTACAACCAGCGGCTGCGCGAGCTGAAGGGGTTCAACGCCGATTATCCGCAAGCCGGCGACAAGCTGGTCTGTCTGCGCAACGATCCGGCCAAGGGACTGCTCAACGGCTCGTTGTGGAAGGTGATGACCTCGTCGCGCGAGACGGTCAAGCCCGGCATCAATCTGCTGGTCTCACCAGAGGAAGATGACCCGGATCGCGGCGTCGCCAAGATCAAGCTGCTCAAAGCGGCATTCGAAGATCCCGACGCCGACATTCCCTGGCAGCAGAAGAAGCGCTTCGACGATTTCGATTACGGCTACGCGCTGACCGTGCACAAGGCGCAAGGGTCGCAATGGAACGAGATCGTGCTTTTCGACGAAAGCTGGGCATTCAAGGAAACTCGCCAGCGTTGGCTCTACACCGCGATCACGCGCGCGGCCGAACGGTTGACGATCGTCCGATAGGGCTGTCAGGTCCGTCGTATCAGCGCTGGGCGATCGGTCTGGCGTCAAGCCATTCCCAGGCGGCGGCTTCGTCCTTGGCCTCGAAATGCCGGAGTTCGATAGGCAAAGAGGCAGGCAAAAAGGCTCTTGCCTCCGGTATCCAGTTCGGCTCACCGATCGCCGCGCAGCGGCCGATATGCTCCACGGCATGAGCTATGCCCTGTTCGATCGTCTCGTCCGATACGTCGGCCCAGTCGACACCCTCATGGTCGATCAGGCGCACCAGCACGTCGATCTTCGGATGCAGCGCATAGGCCGCCTCCAGCAATCCGAACAGGTTTTCGGCGTCAGCCGCTGCGACATGGCCGACGACATCGATGGCGAAGAGGTCTTCGCGATCGGTGTCGATGCGGCGAACCGCCGGCACGGCCTCGAGAAAATTCAACAGGGAACTCCTTGCGCTCGATTTCCTTCGCACACCTTGGAACACCTGAAACCCTCTGTCTGTTCCCATTAAAGGCGGTATAGATGCGCGCCAAGATCAGCCTGGAGCCGTGCAAATGCCTGCAAAGCTTTCCGTCAATCTCAATGCGATCGCCATGCTGCGCAACCGGCGCGACCTGCCGTGGCCAAGCGTGACGGGGCTCGGACGCATCGCCCTTGCCGCCGGCGCGCATGGGCTCACGGTGCACCCGCGACCCGACGAGCGGCACACCAGGCATTCCGATCTGCCTGAGATCAGGGCGCTGATCGACGACGAGTTCCCGAATGCGGAATTCAACATCGAGGGCTATCCGACCGAGGAGTTCCTGGCGCTTGTGGAAAAGCATCAGCCCGAGCAGGTGACGCTGGTGCCCGACGACCCGGCGCAGGCGACTTCCGACCATGGCTGGAACTTCGCCGCCGAGGCTGCGTTCCTGACACCGGTCGTCAAGCGCCTGAAGAAGGGAGGCTTTCGCGTGTCGCTGTTTTCGGATCCGGATCCCGCTGGCGTGAACGCCGCTCGCGACACCGGCGCCGATCGGATCGAACTCTATACGGGTCCATACGGCAGCTATCATTCCGATTCGGCAAAAGCGGCGAAGGAATTGGAGAAATTGGGAAAGACGGCGGATGCCGCATTGGCGGCAGGGCTCCAGGTCAACGCCGGGCACGACCTTGTGGTGAGCAATTTGCCGGCGCTGGCCAGGCGCATCCCGGCATTGGCCGAAGTGTCGATCGGACATGGGTTGACAGCCGATGCGTTGGAGTATGGCATGGCCGCAACGGTCAGGCGGTTTCTGAAGGCTTGTGGCTGGTAGAGAAAGGCGAGCCGATAGGCCATGCGTTCCGGGCACGGCAGCGCGTCCTTTCCATCCCGCAGCGTCGAGCGCCGCACGTCTATGGGAGTGTCGTCCATGGCTCTTGCCCACGCCGGTAGCGAGGCAGAACCCATCGAACAATCCAGCCACTCCAAGGCCGAGCAGCACAGCACCAGAGTTTTGATGCTGGGCGCGTTGGGCGTGGTTTACGGCGATATCGGCACGAGCCCAATCTACGCGTTTCGGGAAGCGCTGCACGCATCGTCGGGACCGGTAGCGCGCAACGACGTCCTTGGCGTGCTGTCGCTTATCGTCTGGGCGCTGACGATCATCGTCACGATAAAGTACGTCGCTTTCGTGCTCAGAGCCGACAACAAGGGTGAGGGCGGCACGCTGTCGCTGATGGCGCTTGCGCGCAACGCTTATCCAAAGGGAGCCCGGTTCATTCTGGGGATCGGACTTTGCGGCGCGGCGCTGTTTTTCGGCGACGCCATCATAACGCCGGCCATCTCCGTGCTTTCGGCGGTCGAGGGCCTGGAAGTGGTGACCCCGACGCTGGAAACTTATGTTGTTCCGATCACGCTGATCATCCTGGCAATGCTTTTTGCCGTGCAACGCTTTGGCACCGGCAGGGTGGCGGCCGTGTTCGGACCGGTGACGGCAGCGTGGTTCCTGGCGATCGGTGCCGCCGGGGTCTACCATCTGCTGGACGACCCGTCGGTCCTGCTGGCGATCAATCCCTATTACGCGGTCGCTTATCTGGCCAATACGCCCACCGGTGCGTTCGTCACGGTCGGGGCTGTGTTCCTGGCGGTCACCGGGGCCGAAGCCCTTTATGTCGATCTCGGCCATTTCGGCCGCAGGCCGATCGTGCTGGCGTGGTTCTCCGTGGTGTTCCCTTGTCTGCTCCTCAACTATTTCGGACAAGGCGCGTTCGTTCTGGCCAACGGCGGCAAACCCACCAATCCATTCTTCCAGATGCTGCCGGATTGGGCGCTAATGCCCATGGTTGGGCTGGCCACGGCAGCGACGGTGATCGCCAGTCAGGCGGTGATCTCCGGCGCTTTCTCGCTGACGCGGCAGGCGGTGCAGCTCAATCTGCTGCCACGTATCGAGGTGCAGCATACTTCCGAGATGCAATCCGGCCAGATCTACATGCCGCGGGTCAATCTGGTGGTCGCGCTCGGCGTGATGCTGCTGGTGGTCGGCTTTGGCAGTTCGAGTTCGCTGGCTTCCGCCTATGGCATTTCGGTGACTGGCGAAATGCTGATGACAACCATCCTGTTGTTTGTGGTGATGCGGTTCCGGTGGAAATGGCAGCTTGCACTGGCAGCCGCGCTCACACTGCTGTTCGGCACGATCGATACTGGATTTTTCCTCGCAAACGTCGTCAAGATCCTCGAAGGCGGGTGGGTGTCGATCACGGTCGCCTGCGGCATGGGGCTGATCATGTCCACATGGATACGCGGCACCCGCTATTTGTTCGACAAGACGCGCCGGAACGAGATCCCGCTGGATTTCCTCGCCGGCAATCTGCTGAAGAAGAAGCCGCATCTGGTGTCGGGCACCGCGGTGTTCCTGACGAGCGATCCGCTGAGCGCGCCGACCGCGCTGATGCACAGCCTGAAGCACTACAAGGTGCTGCACGAGCAGAACGTCATCCTTTCGGTGGTGACGGCACCGCAGCCGGTTGTGCCCGACAGCGAGCGCGTCAAGATGGAAATGGTCAACGAGCTGTTCATGCGGGTGACGCTGACCTTCGGCTACATGGAGCAGCCCAACATCCCGCGTGCGCTGGCGATCTGCCGCAAACAGGGCTGGAAGTTCGACATCATGACGACGTCCTTCTTCCTGTCGCGGCGCTCTCTCAAGGCCTCGCCCAATTCCGGCATGCCGGTCTGGCAGGACAAGCTGTTCATCGGGCTGGCGCGCTCGGCGGCCGATGCAACGGAATATTTCCAGATCCCGACCGGACGGGTGGTCGAGATCGGGACGCAGGTGGCTATTTAAAAACGTGTCCGTTGCGACATTCCAGGTGGTCTGCCGATCGGACTGAGTCTGCCAAGTCGTGGAGGGCTCGCAATATCGGGACGGAGCCATTACGTGACGGCACTTGATATTGCAGCGCAGCAAGCGTAGAGCACCGCCCGCTTACCGGAGTGTCGTCCATGGCCCTTACCAATGCTGGTAACGAGGCAGAACCTGTCGAACAATCCAGCCATTCTGAGGTCGAACAGCACAGCACCAAGGTGCTGATGCTGGGCGCGCTCGGCGTGGTTTACGGCGATATCGGTACCAGCCCGATCTATGCATTTCGCGAGGCGTTGCACGCATCGGCCGGTGGCAACGTCGCCAACCGTGGCGACATCCTCGGCGTGTTGTCGCTGATCATCTGGT
Source organism: Mesorhizobium sp. M0854 (assembly GCF_040319815.1). Classification (NCBI taxonomy): domain Bacteria; kingdom Pseudomonadati; phylum Pseudomonadota; class Alphaproteobacteria; order Hyphomicrobiales; family Phyllobacteriaceae; genus Mesorhizobium; species Mesorhizobium sp. M0854. Next base: position 56,797 of record NZ_JAMYOL010000011.1, on the reverse strand, counting down.
CGCTGACGATCACCGTCACCATCAAATACATCATGTTCGTGCTCCGCGCCGACAATCGAGGCGAGGGCGGGGTGCTGTCGCTGATGGCGCTGGCGCGCAACAGCTTCCCGACGCGCTCGGCGGTGATCCTCGGCATCGGCATCGTCGGCGCGGCGCTTTTTTTCGGCGACGCAGTCATCACGCCGGCGATCTCGGTGCTATCGGCGGTCGAAGGTATGAACGTCGTCACGCCGACATTCCAGCCCTATGTGGTGCCACTGACACTGGCCATCTTGGCGATCCTGTTTGCGGTACAGCGATTCGGCACCGGCGGCGTAGGTTTGGTGTTCGGGCCAGTCACCGCGCTGTGGTTCCTGGCCATCGGCCTTTCCGGCATTAACCACATCATCGCCGATCCGGAAATCCTGCTGGCGATCAGCCCGCATTACATCGTGTCGTTCCTGGTCAACTCGCCCGATGTCGCCTTCGTCACGGTTGGTGCGGTCTTCCTCGCCGTCACCGGCGCCGAGGCGCTCTATGCCGACCTCGGCCATTTCGGCCGCAAGCCGATCGTACTCGCCTGGCTGGCAATCGTGTTCCCTTGTCTGTTGCTCAATTATGTCGGGCAAGGCGCCTTCGTGCTGGCAAATGGCGGCGTTGTCGGTCATCCATTCTTCGAGATGAACCAGGGCTGGACGCTTATTCCGATGGTCGTGCTGGCGACGGCGGCGACCGTCATCGCCAGCCAGGCGGTGATCTCCGGCGCTTTTTCGCTGACCAGACAGGCGGTGCAGCTCAATATGCTGCCGCGTTTCGTTATCCAGCATACGTCGGAAAAACAGTCGGGCCAGATCTATCTGCCGCGCATCAACCTGATGCTGGCGCTGGTGGTGATGTTGCTGGTGGTCGGCTTCGGCGAATCCAGCCGCCTGGCCTCGGCCTACGGCATTTCGGTGACCGGCAACATGCTGGTGACGAATGTGCTGCTTTTTGTTGTGATGACGCGCATCTGGAAATGGCCGCTCGGCGTCGCGATCGCCTTGATGGCCGTGTTCGCCTTCGTCGATACCGGCTTCTTTGCCGCCAACATAGTCAAGGTGTTTGAAGGTGGCTGGGCATCGCTTGCCATCGCCGCAGTTATCGTGATGACTATGTGGACCTGGATCCGCGGCAGCCGCTATTTGTTCGACAAGACGCGCCGGAACGAGATCCCGCTGGATTTCCTCGCCGGCAATCTGCTGAAGAAGAAACCGCATCTGGTGTCGGGCACCGCGGTGTTCCTGACCAGCGACCCCCTGAGCGCGCCGACCGCGCTGATGCACAGCCTGAAGCACTACAAGGTGCTGCACGAGCAGAACGTCATCCTTTCGGTAGTGACCGCACCGCAGCCGGTTGTGCCCGACAGCGAGCGCGTCAAGATGGAAATGGTCAACGAGCTGTTCATGCGGGTGACGCTGACCTTCGGCTACATGGAGCAGCCCAACATCCCGCGTGCGCTGGCGATCTGCCGCAAACAGGGCTGGAAGTTCGACATCATGACGACGTCCTTCTTCCTGTCGCGGCGCTCTCTCAAGGCCTCGCCCAATTCCGGCATGCCGGTCTGGCAGGACAAGCTGTTCATCGGGCTGGCGCGCACGGCGGCCGATGCGACGGAATATTTCCAGATCCCGACCGGACGCGTCGTCGAGATCGGAACGCAGGTGGCTATCTAAATGAATGGCCGTGCCCTTCGAAGGGCACGGCCATTTGTCAGGCTCAGCTCACCAGAGCCGCCTTATTTGCCTCAAGAAATTGCTTCAGCGGCCGCGGCTTCCTGCCGGACAGCGTCTCGATCTCGTCCGTCACCATGTTGATGCGGCCGGAGCGTGTGTTGGTGTCGAACGAAACGATGACCGGGGCGAAACCTTCGGGGACGCCGGCTGCCTTCAATCCCCCGGTCAGCGCTTCGTCCGAAAGCTGGACGACCTCGATCGGCTTGCCGGTAACTTCGGTGACGAGGGCCGCGATTTCAGCCACCGTATAGGCCTGCGGACCCGTCAGCGTGTATGTCGTGCTTTCGGTTGCACTCGAAGCGAGGCCGGCGGCGATTGCCGCGGCCATATCGTCGCGCGCGCCGTGGGCAATGCGGCCGTCTCCAGCGGATGTGTACCAGTGCCCCGAGGCGATGGCATGCGGCAGCGCCATGAACAGGTTCTCCTGGTACCAGCCGTTGCGGAAGATGGTGTAGGGGATACCGCTCGCCTTGATCGCCTGCTCGGTGCCGTGGTGATCGGGCGCAAACAGTACCGGCGATCCCGGCTCCGGATTGGGCATCGACGTGTAGAGCAGATGCGAAACGCCGGCGCTTTTTGCGGCGGCGACCGCGGCCTCATGTTGCTTCAGGCGCTTGCCCGGAACGCCGAGCTCGTTTGTCGAAATGATCAGAACCCTGTCGGCGCCGGTGAATGCACTGGCCAATGACGTGGCGTCGTCGAAGTCGACTGCCCGGATGGTGACGCCTCGGGCTGCCAGATCGGCCAGATTTTCCGGGTTGCGGGTGGCGGCGATGATGCGCTGAGGGGAGACCTTGAGCGTGTCAAGCAGATGATTGATGACGCCCCGGCCAAGCTGGCCGGAGGCGCCGGTGACGAGAAGGGTGTCGGTCATGAGATGTCCTGACGTTGCGCCGGAGCGGCGGGTGCATATGTTAGTCTCAAAAAGAGACCAGCACTAAAATAGGAATTGACCCATCCTCGTAAAGAAGGCAGTTTTGCGGGAGGTAGGCACACCCAGGGAACCAACCATGGACGGCAAGATCGTCAATCTGAGATCGAAGCTCGAGATATACAAAGCAGGCAGCGGTGGCGGAAACCTTGCGGATTGCCCGGTTCGCGACGTGATCCAGGGCATAAGCAATAAATGGAGTTCACTGCTGATGGAGGCCTTGGCCGAGAAGCCGTACCGCTTCGGCGAATTGCGGCGGCTGGTGCCCGATATTTCACAGCGGATGCTCACCCAGACGCTGCACGATCTGCAGCGCGACGGCTATGTTCATCGCCAGGTGTTTCCGACCAAACCGCCGAGCGTCGAATACAGCCTCACCGATCTCGGGCGCTCGATGTTTGGACCCTTGCATCAGCTGATCCAATGGGCCGAGCTCAATCACGGCGCCGTACGCGAGGCGCGGAAGGTTTTCGATGCTGCCGAAGGCTGAGCCTCCAGGCCGGGACGGCGGCTTGATTTAGCGGCGGTGCTGAAGGATTGTCCGGCCTGGGTTGGGGCGGGCAGATGGGCAATTCTCTGGACATCGCGATTGCCGGCGCCGGGCCGGCTGGACTTGCCGCCGCGCTCTATCTCACGCGCGCCGGACATAGGGTCACCATCTTCGAGCGCTTCGACCAGCCACAACCGGTCGGGTCCGGGCTGATCCTGCAGCCGACCGGGCTGACGGTGCTTGCCGATCTCGGCCTGCTCGATGACATTCTGGCGCTGGGCAGCCGCATAGACCGCCTGCATGGTGCAGATGCCAAGACCGGCCGCACAGTGCTCGACGTCCGCTACGATGCCCGGAGTGGCGGCCGCTTCGGGCTGGCGGTGCACCGCGCGGCTCTGTTCGGCGTGCTTTTCCGCGCCGCCCGGCGCTGCTCGATGCAGCCGCGCTCAACTACGCGCTCATAGGAACGGACCGTATCGATACTGCGCTGGAAGCTTACGTTCGGGCGCGGCGATGGCATGTGCGGGTCTTCCAGACGCTGTCGCTGGTGCTGACGCCGTTTTATCAATCGGATTCGATTGTGATGCCGTTCGTCCGCGACAGGCCGGTGGCGACGCTGGCAAAAGTCCCGCCGGCGCCGGAGTTTCTTGCTTCCATGGTTACAGGAACGGTGCTCAATCCATTCAAGCCGATCGGGCTTGCGGAAGCGCTGTGGCCGGATCGTTTTGGCGCATGATTTCCGAAAGGTGCGAACCCTTAGCCTGCAAGAATGCGTGGAGGCGTTGCGGATAATCGGGAGCGACCGCGTCCTTCACGGATGGGCGTTCGTGCAAGGCCTTGCGCCAGGCCGAGACAAACGGCTTTCGGTCCAGGATGCCGAAATCGCCGATCCGGTCGAAGATGTCGAAATAGCGGAAGATCGGCCCGTAGACCGCGTCGACCAGTGAAAAACGCTCGCGGTCGAACCATGGTCCAGCCGCGCCGTTCGCCAGTTCCACTTCCAGGCGATCGAACATTGCTGCCAGAGCCCCGCGTTCGGCGATGAAGGCGGCTTCGGTGAGTGCTGAATAGAAGCGGCCGATGGCATTGAGGATTGCTGAGCCGAACTCGATCCAGGCGCGATGCCGGGCACGGGCATAGGGGTCGGTGGGATGCAGCGGATTGGGCTGGGTTTCCTCGAGGAATTCGAGGATGACGAGCGATTCGAAGATCACCGTTTCCTGGCCGTCATGCTCAACGCGGAGCAGCGGCACCTTGCCGAGCGGCGATATCGCCTTGAACCAGGCAGGCTTGTTGGCGAGATCGACCGTGATGCGTTCGAACGGCACGCCCTTTTCGCGAAGCGAAATCGCCGCGCGCTGCACATAGGGGCAAAGATGATGGCTGACGAGAGTGAGCTTGTCGGTCATCTCACTCCCCCCAGACATAGTTCAAAGCACCGTCCTCGACGCGGGTGGAGAGGAACATCAGGCGGGAGCCCTTCGGCGCCGGGCCTTCGAGGCGATCACCGTTCGCCATGTCGAACGAGGCGCCGTGCCACTGGCAGACGAGCTTGCCGTCCTTGCAGTCGAGCGGGCCACCGAAATGCAGGCAGACGTTGGCGGCGGCGCGGATACGCTCGCCGCTGCGGTAGACATGGACCTCGCGGCCGAAAAACGGAGCGATGAGGCTGCCTGTTTCCGGAATGTCGGCGATCTTGCAGATTTCATGCTTCATCGGAATTGCCTCTCGTGATTGATGCAAATGCATCTATATAGATGCATTTGCATCGATCGTCAAGCTTGATGCAATAGCATCTATCGCCTACGATGCAATCATGACCGGGATTCCTTCACCTCCAGCCATCAAGGCCTGGGCTCGCCTGATGCGGGTTTCGCGCCAGTTGTTGGAAAGAGCCGAGGACGCGCTGAAGGACAGTGGCCTGCCGCCGCTTGCCTGGTACGACGTCCTGCACGAGCTTGCCGAGGCGGGCGAGGGCGGATTGCGGCCGTTCCAACTCACCGAGCGCACCCTGTTTGCGCAGTACAACATCTCCCGGCTGCTGGCGCGGCTCGAAGCCGACGGGCAGGTCGAGAAGCTTCCAGTTGCCGATGACGGCCGCGGGCAAACAGTCCGCGTCACAGACAAGGGACGCGAGACGCGCCGCCGCATGTGGGCTGTCTACGGCCGGTCGATCGCGGAGTTGGTCGGCTCCCGGCTTTCCAATGTTGAACTGGACGCGCTGTCAGCTCTGCTTGGGCGCCTGCGAGATCCGCCCGCCCTGGAGTGACACGCCTTCATGACGAAGATGGCGACCGATTGGCGAGGTCAGGCACTGCCCAAGAGGAATGCCAACGTCGCCAGAACGCCAAGCCCGACGCGGACCAGATGCAGATTGCCCCATTTGGCGATCAATGTCCGAGCTTCAGGATTGACGGAGTTCGCGTCCATCGCCTCCAGCAACCTGTTTGCCGGCATCATCACCAGCAGCGTCCATGGCCAAGGCAGGATGATCAGCACGGCGCCGGCCAGATAAGCGAGATTGCCAGTCAGCCACCACGCGACGAGGCCAAGAAAACAGGCGATGACGGCAATCGAGGCCTGCATGGCGGCGCCGCGCTCGTAGGAAGGCTGCCATTCCTGCAGCAATGCTTTGTCCTCGAGGCGAAGCCGCGCCGGCTGTTCGGCGACGCTGACGTAGATAGCCGCACCCGCGAACACTGCGGTAACGGTCAACGCAAGCAATCCGGCGAGCATGATCAGTGTCTCCCGTGATGCCCCGCATGGAGCAAGCTACAGAAATAAAGGCTTGCGTCGGGTCGGGCAATACGCCATAAAGCCGAACCGTAACGTACGGTACGCCATCGAGCTCGTATCTGAACTGCGGCGAGTTTGCCTCCTGAGGAAAAACTGTGTTGCACGCTGTGACCGACATCGAAACCAGCGAGGCGCTGACGGAGCGGCAGAAGGACGTGCTCGACGCCGCCCTTCGCCTGCTGGTCGAGGAGGGCGATCAGTTGACCATGACCGCCGTGGCGCGGCGGGCGAGCTGCTCGAAGGAGACGCTCTACAAATGGTTCGGCGATCGCGACGGGCTGTTGACGGCAACGGTACAATGGCAGGCGTCTAAGGTGCGGGTAGTGCCGGTCGACCGCAAGGGGCTCGACCTCCCTTCGCTGACGGCGAGCCTCGAACGCTTCGCTTCGGACTGGCTCAAGGTAATTTCGAGCGACACCTCGATCGCGCTGAACAGGGTGGCGGTCGGCCATGCTAGTTCGGGGAAGGACGATCTCGGCGCCATCGTGCTGGAGAACGGCCGCTTCGCACTGGCCCGGCGCCTTAAACCGGTGCTGGAGGCAGGCAAGGAAGCTGGTTTCCTCGAGTTTTCCGACGCGGAGACGGCGTTCCGCACCTTTTTCGGGCTGGTCGCCCGCGACGTGCAGATCCGCCTGCTGCTTGGCGACCGGCTGGAATTGACTGATGCGGCGATCGGCGGCGATGCCGTCCGGGCGACGCAGCAGTTTCTCGCTCTTTACGGGGCAAAAACCGGGCCGCAAGGCCTCTGAATTCAAAACGGGAAGGAACAAAAATGCGTGTCTATTACGATCGCGATGCCGATCTCAACCTGATCAAGGGCAAGAAGGTCGCCATCATCGGCTATGGCAGCCAGGGCAGGGCGCATGCGCTCAACCTTAAGGATTCCGGCGTCAAAGACATCGCCATCGGCCTCAAGGCCGGCTCGGCGACCGCCAAGAAGGTCGAGGCCGACGGGCTCAAGGTGATGAGCGTAGCCGATGCCGCCAAGTGGGCCGACCTGATGATGATGGCCACGCCGGACGAGCTGCAGGCCGACATCTACAAATCCGAGATCGCGCCGAACATCCGCGATGGCGCAGCGATCGCCTTTGCCCACGGCCTCAACGTGCATTTTGGCCTGATCGAGCCCAAAGCTTCGGTTGACGTCGTGATGATCGCGCCGAAGGGGCCTGGCCATACGGTGCGCGGCGAATACCAGAAGGGCGGTGGTGTGCCGTGCCTGGTCGCGGTCAACCAGGACGCTTCGGGCAATGCGCTCGACCTGGCGCTCTCCTATGCCTGCGGCGTTGGCGGCGGCCGCTCGGGTATTATCGAGACCAATTTCCGCGAGGAGTGCGAGACCGACCTGTTCGGCGAGCAGGTGGTGCTGTGCGGCGGCCTGGTCGAATTGATCCGCGCCGGCTTCGAGACACTGGTGGAAGCCGGCTACGCGCCGGAAATGGCCTATTTCGAGTGCCTGCACGAGGTCAAATTGATCGTCGACCTGATCTATGAAGGCGGCATTGCCAACATGAACTACTCGATCTCGAACACCGCCGAATGGGGCGAATATGTCTCGGGCCCGCGCATCATCACCGCCGAGACCAAGGCCGAGATGAAGCGCGTGCTGAAGGATATCCAGACCGGCAAGTTCACCTCGGAATGGATGCAGGAATACCGCGCCGGCATGTCGCGCTTCAAGGGCATCCGCCGCAACAACGACAGCCACCAGATCGAGGAAGTCGGCGCCAAGCTGCGCGCGATGATGCCGTGGATTTCGAAGAACAAGCTGGTTGACAAGGCCAAGAACTGAAGGACGTCCACGTTCGTTTCGTTACCCGTCCTCGGGCTTCGCCCTGCGGGCGCGTGGGAATTTCCATGAACAAGCTGGTCGACAAGGCCAAGAACTGATCGCAATTTCATTGCCGATCAAGAAAGGCCGGCGGAGCGATCCGCCGGCCTTTTCGCATCAAGATCGTGTGGTTTCCAGGCTTCTGGACAGGCGCACTATCCTCATCACCGTGATATGCCTGTGCGGGGCATGGCACAAAAGTGCCAAGGGGGTGAGAGTTGGAACTCAAATTTCTGTTGATCGGGTTTGCCTGCGCGGTTGCCGGCATGCTCTCCCTCGTCACCTTGCTGAAATGGTGGGAGGTGAGGGCGGTCAGCCGCTGGTCTCCGACGCCGGGAAAAATCATCTCGTCGCGGGTCGAGGCCCGCGAGGTGACCAGTTCGGGATCCGGTTCGGACAGCAGAGGGTCGACCGAAATCCGCAACTTCCCGGCAATCACCTTCGAATACAAGGTGAACGGCAAGACATTTCGCAGTTCGCACTACAGCGTGCAGGAGAACCTTGGAAACTTTGCAGTGGCGGAAACCCTTGCGAAATTTCCAAACGGGGCCGGCGTAACCGTCTTCTACAATCCGGCCGATCCAGCCAAGGCGGTGATCGAACGCACCATGCCCGACGGCTCCTTCAAGTTCATGGTCCAGCTTTCGGCCGGGCTGGTGGTCGGCGCGCTTGTATTGGTCTTCTCCGTCGGCGGCGTCCTCGAAGCGATCCGGCCGTTTTTGCCCAGGCCGCAGAACCTCGGCGCCGCTGCCCTGCTGCTTTTCATGGGATTGTTTGTCCTGCGCATGGGCTTTGCCCAGAAGTCACTTGCGGAACAGGCGGCCAAATGGCCGATCACGGCAGGACGCATCGATGCTTCGGGCCTGCAGAAATTCGAGACCCGCGACAGGTCCGGAGGCGGCTATCGGCCCTGGCGGACAGTCTTCAAATCCCGCGTCGTCTACAGCTATAGCGTCGCCGGCCAGCGCTACGCCGCCGATCGCATCGCGTTCGGCGCAAACGTGACGGCTTCGCTGCCGAGCCTCGTCAGCGGTCGATCGCAGCGCTACCTCCAGGGCGACAAGGTCGAGGTCCACTACGATCCCGACAACCCGGTTGCAGCGGTTCTCGAATGCAGGGTGAGCGGGCTCTGGCTCCTGTGGGTCTGCGCAGTTGGCCTCCTCGGTGGAGCCGCGCTGCTGGTAGGCGTCATCTGAAGCTGCTGTCCTAGGCTGCATATCCAGCGGAAAAAGACGCCTGTCTTCAGCATCTGACAAGAACTCCGCTGTCGAAGCCAGGCCATGTCAATCTCACCGTCGCCCCGTCGACCACAATATGGATGACACGGGAGAACGGCTCTTCGGCCGACGGGTCGGATCCGTAGCATTGGCTGGCCCGAGCCACCCAGCCCGTAGGCGTCTTGAGAAACGATGCGTGTTCGCAGCCGAGAGCAGGGACCGACAGCGCGTCGCGGTACAATGTGTAGACAGTCTGGCGTTGAACATCCGCAACGGCGGTACAGTTCGATCTGTCCCCGGACCATGTGCCCACATAGGGTTCCGTGGCAAAGGCGCTGCCGCACGTAAATGTTAAGATCGAAATGAGCATCAAGAGATTTCGCATCATCGATTCTTTCTTTTCGACGCGGCCTTGGGCCATGCTAAAGCATCGATGCTCAAACTTCACAATGATGCTGCTCCAAGGGACTTAAATGATCATCCGCAAAGCAGCAGCTATTTTTCTGAGCATGCTGAGCCTGTTGCAAGCAGCGAACGCAACAGAATGTTCGCTCAGCCATGCGACCTATCGCGAGCCGCGTTCGGGAGCGACGATACAGTTCCGGCCAACCAACAACGAGCCGGCCGCGCTGACGACCGAGGTCTTTTCGTTGATCGTGCCCAATACCGACATTCGTCTGCCGTCGGACATTACCTGGACCAATGGCAAGTACTCCTTTCCTGTGGGCACGATCCGGCACACCTGCACCGACGACGATCGTGAGGCTGGTCTCGAGGACGGCACCGGGCTGTGCAGAGTGTGGGATGGGCAAGTCTATGCGTTCAATGCAGGCGGTGCCGAGCAGTTGAATTCCCGCGAAGCCTCGCCGGCACCGGCAGGATTGCTGTTGCCTGACTTCGGCGCGATTTTTACCGAATGGCCCGATTTCGCCAATGCCAATCCCGACGGTTCAGCCTGGGATGCCTTTACCTTGTCGGGTTGCAGCGATGAATAGCAAGAGACTGCCGGCCTGCATCTGCGCCCTGCCGGTCCTTGTTGCCATGGCAACCGGCGCTCGCGCCGATCAAGGCAAGCCGTCGCGTCCGCCTGTCGACAAATGCACCTGGGAACGGCTGGCGGACAGGGATGTCGGGCTGGCTGCCTGAGTGCAGCGTTGCGATTTCGGTCTTCGCCGGATTCATTTCGAGCTTGGCGGCAATGCTCTTGCCATCAAATACAGCGACGGCGGGCCGGCCGATCCTGTCGTCGAAGTCTTCGATATGCTGCCTGGCGAGGCCGCCGATGCTGCGTTGCAGCGCATTTTTACGGAGAAGACCGAGAAAGCCATCAGCACACGTTGCGTGCTCATGCCTTACACCGAAGGGGCGACGCCCGCGCGCATCCTCCGGTATGTTTTCAGTCCCAATGCCGCCTATCGTGAGGAATTGAAGACCGTCGCCAACCCTGACGAGGTCGGCGTACCGCCTTGCGGCGAATGGGGCGAAGCCCCGGACGGCATTCAGTATTTCGAGGTGCAATCGCCCGAACTGCGAAAGCTTCTATTCGTTCGCGTCGGCCAGGATGAGCCGCTGTTTGACGAGCAGACACTGCGAGTCCTGCCACCCGGATAGCGCCGGGATCTCAGCCGTAGTGCCAACTGGGCTTTGGTTCGGTACCGGTGAACATCACGCCGATACGATCCTCGCGGCGCCAGCGGACCACGGCCTTGTAGGCAATGCCGTCGGTCGGAACATAGAGCAGGAACTCATCGGGCACGCGCGCGTCGATCGAGACCTTCAATTCGGCGCCGCCGGCGTGCATGTTGCGCAGCGTGCATGTGACCTCGGAATTGCTCACGCCGGTCAGGATCGTCGCGCCCTTCAAGACGCGCTGCCGGTGTTTGTCCCTCTGTTCGTCCTCGGCCATCGCACGCAATCCAGCCATTTTTCGCGTCTCGGGCGTTCTGATCGGGAGGATTATTAGACCTGCCTGATAAAAATAGCGTTATCAGCAGTCGGGACTGGGCGATGTTCGCGGTTCCTGGCTGGAAGAAAAAGGCGCCGCGAAGCACGGCGCCGAATGATGCTTGTTGTCGGCCTGCTTACCTATAGGGCGAGTAGCATTGCTGGCGCGGCCCGTAATAGGGCTGGAAGGTGTTGTCCCAGGCGCGGTACGACCGGTAGCGATTGTAACACCATTGGACATGAGCACTGGAAAGCCGCCCTGCGCGATAATAGCGGCGCGGTGGCGGCGCGTCGTAGTAGTTGTAGCTGTTGTACAGGCTGCCAAGGCCGAGGCCCAGGCCCAAGCCAAGAATCGCGGCACCCGCACCATCATCATAGTAGCCGCCGCGGTAATGGCGGCGATGGTGGCGCCAGCGCCAGCTGTCGTCCCAGCCGCCATTGTCCCAGTGTCTCGAAAAATGACGGCCGCGGAAATTGTGGGACCGCCATCTCCAATCGTCGCCGCCGTGCCATTGCCGAAAGCCGCGATTGCGCCAACGCCAGATCTGCCTGTCATTGCCGCCTGCCCAATCTTCACGAATTTGCACGATGTCGGCAGCGTTGCCCGCCACCGGCAGCAGGGGTTTGGGCATCGGCCCGGCAAGCGACGGGGCCGAGAGGCTGGCGATCAGACCGAGGGCCATCAGCCCGGATCTGACGGAAGACAAAAAGAGCGGTTTCATCGCACTCTCCGAAATTCAGGCCCCACGCCCAGAAACCTCGGGGAAGGGCCTATTGATGGAACTTTCCATCTGAACGGAAGATGAACAAAAAGGTTCCGTCAACCATGGCGAGCGCGCGATCAATCAGAGCCGCCTGGTTTCTGCGCCCTTGTTTTCGGGCGCGCTTGCGGGCAAAGCTCAAAGCCATGTCGCTGCGCCTTGCCACCTTCAACGTCGAAAACCTAATGAACAGGTTTGATTATTCCGGATACCGCAATCAGCTCAACGAAGATCGCACACTGGCGCTTTTCGACATCCAGAGCGAGGCCGAATACAAGATGCTCGAGCAGGCGCGGGCGATCGCGCAGTCCGACGACACGCGCCAGTTGACGGCGCTGGCGATCGCGGCCACCCGCGCCGACATCATCTGCATGCAGGAAGTCGACAATATCGAGGCGCTGAGGGCCTTCGAATATGGCTATCTGTTCAAGATGGTGGGGCAAGGCTACCGGCAGAAATACACCACCGCCGGCAATGATTCGCGCGGCATCGACGTCGCCGTGATGATGCGCAACGAGACCGCGCAGGGCCAGCCAATCGAATTCGTGCGCATGACTAGCTACGCCTATGTCACGTTCAAGCAATTCGGCCTGCACACGGCGGAATTGGCAGCGCTTGGTCACCAGGCCAATGAACGCATCTTCCGACGCGACTGCCTGGAAATCGATCTGACGGTCGCTGGCGCGCCGTTGACGCTGTATCTCGTGCATTTCAAGTCGATGGGCTCGCCCCGTAACGGCCTCGACGGCCGCGAGGCGACAATGCCGCTGCGCATCGCCGAGGCGCAAGCGGTGCGCCGGATCATCGAGGAGCGCTTCGGTAAGGATAATGCCGCCGACAAGCGCTGGGCAATCTGCGGCGACATGAACGACTACCGGCAGCGCGTGAAGATCACTGGCGATGTTTTCGACGGCCATCGCTTCGAGGTGATCGACGAGACCTGGTCCTGCATCGACGTGCTCACTGCCGGCGGTTTTTGCGAAAACGCGGTCGAGCGGCGGCCGGAAATGGACCGCTGGACTTTCTATCACACGCGCGGACCGGAAGAGCGGCATCTCTGCCAGCTCGACTACATCCTTTTGTCGAGGGCGCTAGCCAGGCAGAACGCCACCGCCGTTCCCGATATCATCCGTAGCGGGCAGCCTTGGCGCACCATATTTCCGGCGGGCCAGGAGGTCGAGCGCTTCCCACGCGCCGGGTGGGACCGGCCGAAGGCATCCGACCATTGCCCAGTAGCAATTGCCCTCGACATGGTGTGAGACAGGCGTGAGTTTCGATTTGCCGCGCAACGTCATCCTGCCGGTCGATGCCATCGACGTCAGGCTCGATTCCGGCCCGCATCCGTTCGAGCGCGATCATGCCGACGCGATCGCGGCGAACTGGCGGCGTGAGACCGCCGCCAAGCCGGCGCTTTTCGACGGCACCGTGGTGCTGCTTTCCGCTCTCAGCTATCGCGACAATCGCCTAGTCGGCCGTTGCCATGCGGTGCGTTATTCGACCTTCATGCTTTGGCGCAGCAATCGACAGGTGCCTGGCGCCGAACATGCCTACGCGCACGCCATGCTGGTCGCTGCCGACAATGCGCTGGTGGCGATCCGTATGGCACCGCATACGGTCAATGCCGGGCGCGTCTACTTCGCCGCCGGTTCGTTCGAGCCAACCGATTTCCGCGACAGCATCGTTGACGTCGACTTCAACATGATCCGCGAGGTACTGGAGGAAACCGGGCTCGATCTATCAGGTGCGACACGCGGCAGGCGCTATTACGCCCTGTCGACGGCAACCGGCACGGTGATCTTTCGCCGCTACCGCGAGACGGCCTCCGCCGACGACCTGGCACAGCGGATCAGTGCATTCGTCGCCGCCGAATCAGAGCCTGAAATCGAAGGCCCCGTCATCATCCGCAATGCAGCCGACCTGCCGGACGGGCTGATGCCGCATATGAGACCGCTGATCGAATGGCACTTTGCGAGCGAGCAAGGTTTCCAACTCTAACGTCGTAGCCTACCTTCAATAGCCTTGCGGTCGTTGCGGGCGGCAACAAAATACAACAGCACGCCGAGACCCAGGAGCGCGCCCATCGCCGTTCCCATCGTCTGCCCAATTACCTGCTGGAAGTCAGCGGTGACGCGATCGGGGTTGTCCATCCCATAAAGGATCAAATTCCACCAAAGCCCTGCCAAGGCGGCTTCGACGATCACAATCGCCAGAGCCAGTCGCGCTTTCTTGCTCATCCATTGTTCCCCCCTTAGTCCCCAACAGCATTGTTATCATTGCAGAATGTGCTGCGACAAGGGCAGGTTGCATAAAAAATTGGCAGCGTCTGGAGGCGACACTTGCTGCAATGCCTATTCATGCCTCAGCGCGTCGATCGGGTTAAGCCGCGCGCCGCGCAGCGCCGGGAAGAAGCCGAACACCATGCCGATCAGCGCGGAAAAGCCGACAGCAAGCAGGATGACCGCCGGGCTTGGCGCAAACGGGATCGTCAGCGTCAGCGAGGCGAGGCCGGCAAGGGCCAGGCCGATCAGGATGCCGATGATGCCGCCAAGCAGCGACAGCACGGTTGCCTCGACCAGGAACTGGATGAGGATGTGCTTTTCGTGGGCGCCGATGGCGAGCCTGATGCCGATCTCGCGCGTGCGCTCGGTTACCGACACCAGCATGATGTTCATAATGCCGATGCCGCCGACGAGCAGGCTGACGCCGGCGACGGCACCGAGCATGCCAGTCATGGTGGTGGTCGCGCTGGCCATGGCATCGGCGATCTGGGTCATGTCGCGGATCGAGAAATCATCGTCGCGGTCGGGCGTGATGCGGCGTGTGTCGCGCAAGATGTCCTCGACGCGCTGCTGCAGCACCGTGGTTGGCGTACGGTCGTCGGCGGCGACATAGATCGAATCGATGTCGCGATTGCCGGCAATGCGACGCTGATAGGCGGCGAGCGGCATCAGCACGACATTGTCCTGGTCCTGGCCGAAACCGGTATAGCCCTTCGGTTCGAGCAAGCCGATGATCTTGCAGGAAGTGCGGTTGACGCGGATGATCTCGCCTTCAGGGTCGCCGGCGCCGAAGAACTGCTGGCGCACCGTCTCGCCGATGAGGCAGACGCCGGTCCCCGAGCGGGTTTCCGAATCGCTGAACGGACGGCCCGAAACCAGCTTCCAGTCGCGGGCATCGAGATAGACGCTGTCGGTTCCGGTGACGCCCGAGGTCAGGCTTTCGGTGCCGAAAATGACGCGCACCTGCTTTTGCGACGCCGGCGAGATGGCACGCGCGCCGTCCAGATGCGCGACAAGCGCTGCGAGATCTTTGTCGTCCAGCGGTCGGACGACCTGATCGAGCCCTCCAGGTCCGCCAGGCCCGGCCGGACGGCCGGAACGGATGACGAGCAGATTGCTGCCGAGCTTGGAAATGTCGGATTTGACCTTCTCGGTGGTGCCCGAGCCGATGGTCAGCATGGCGATGACGGCGGCGACGCCGATGACGATGCCGAGCAGCGTCAGGAACGAGCGCAGCACGTTGCGGCGGATGGAGCGGAGCGAGAGGCGAACGGTTTCCCAGATCATGGCTAGGCCATCTCGAGATTGGCTGTGTCCAAGGCGACATGGCCATCGAGGAAACGGATCGTGCGCTGCGCATAGCCGGCAACATCGGCTTCGTGCGTGACCATGGCGATAGTCAGCCCGAGCTCGCTGTTCAGCTGCGTCAGGAGTTCCATGATCTCGTGCGTGCGTGCGGTGTCGAGATTGCCGGTCGGCTCGTCGGCAACGAGCAGCGTCGGCCTGGTGACGATGGCGCGGGCGATCGCCACGCGCTGCTGCTGGCCGCCGGACAGCTCGGCTGGCGTATGATGCTCGCGGCCGACAAGGCCGACCTCGGCAAGCGCCTGCATGGCAAGGCCGCGACGCTCGCGGGCACCAACGCCGCGGTAGATCAGCGGCAGTTCGACATTCTCCGCCGCCGTGGTGCGCGGCAAGAGGTTGTAGCCTTGGAAGACGAAGCCGACATAGAGGTTGCGCAGTACGGCGCGGCGATTGCGATCGAGACGGCCGGCGTCGATGCCTTCGAAGCTGTAGGTCCCAGCGGTCGGCGTGTCGAGGCAGCCAATGATGTTCATGGCCGTCGATTTGCCCGAACCGGACGGGCCCATAATGGCGATGAATTCGCCGCGCCTGATGGCGAGGTCGACGCCGGCCAGCGCATGCACCCGGGCTTCGCCCTGGCCATAGCTTTTCCAGACCTTGTCGAAGCCTATGAGGGTGGTCGCGCCCGATGCCACGATCAGCTCCGCTGCTGCGAGGCGGTAATGACTTGCGCGCCTTCCTCCAGGCCGGAGACGATCTCGGTCAGTTCTCCGTCTGTCGAGCCGACCCTGACGTTGACCGGATGCGGCCGCCCATTCTCCAGCACGTAGAGCGTGCGCGAGCCGTCGGTGGGCTTCGCCGCCGCCTGGTGCTGGCGGTTGCCGCCGGGGCGTCCCATGCGGCCGGTGAACAGGTCGGTGAGGCTCCAGCCGCGCTCCGCCGTCTGCGCCGGCCGGTAGCGGAAGGCGATCGATGGCACGGTGAGCACGTTCTTGGCCTGCTTGGTGACGACCGAGACGGTGGCTGTCATGCCGGGCCGCAACAGAAGCTCGCTATTGTCGACGTCGAGCCTTGCATCATAGGTAACGACACCGTCGGTGGTGACCGAGGCATAGGAAATGTCGCGGATTTCGGCGTCGAATGGCCGTTCGGGGAACGCGTCGACGGTGAAGCGCGCATGCTGGCCGGGTTTGACGGCGCCGATATCGGCCTCGTCGACCGCAGCCTTCAATTCCATGTTCTTCAAATCCGCGGCGATGACGAACAGCACCGGCGCCTGCAGCGAGGAGGCGACCGTCTGGCCGGGGTCGACCGAGCGCGTCAGTATGATGCCGTCGATCGGAGCGTAGATGGTACTCTTGGCAAGATCCGTCCGTTGCGCCTTGAGATCGGCATTGGCCATGGCGAGGTTGGCTTTGGCGATATCAAGCGCCGCCTTCGAGCGGTCGCGGGTGGCGGTTGCCGCTTCGAGCGACTGGTCCGTCGCCATGCCGCGCTTGGTCAGTTGCGCCGCGCGCACCAGCGCCTTTTCGTTTTCGGCCAGGGTCACGGTGGCGTCCTCGACGCTCGCCGCCGCTGCCTTGGCGGAGGCCTGGGCGCGCTCGATCTGCACCTCCAGCTTTGCGGTGTCGAGCGCGGCCAGCACATCGCCCTTCTTCACCAGCTGGTTCTCATTGACCGAAACCGAGCGGACGACGCCGGAGAGTTCGCTGGAAATATCGACCTGGGTGAGAGGCTGCAGCGCGCCGGTAGCCGAAACGGCGACGGTAAGGTCGGCCATGGCGGCCAGTGTCGTGGTATACTCGATCTTGGCGGGCGAGCCCGCATACCACTGGTAGCCGACGACACTCGCGGCGACGGCAAGCAGTGCGAACACTGCGTAACCCCAACCGCGACGGCGTTTTGTCTTCAGGCCCTGGTGGTCGAGCCCGAGCGCCGTCTCGATGGCGGAAGCGGATTCCGTCTTTGGCAGATTGACAATCTGGTCCACGCCGGACCCCTATGTTCAGTGATATCCCATCGGTGCACAAATCAGGCCTTATGGTTCAAAATTCAAATTAAATTTCGCTCATGTTTGGAATGAGGCAGAGGACTTACTGAGATGCAGCCGCGGAATTACTTGCTTTACGACGTATTCACCACCAACCGGCTGGCCGGCAATCCGCTGGCCGTGGTGCTCGACTGTGATGGGCTGGACGTTGCGACGATGCAGGCGGTGGCGCGCGAGTTCAACCTGTCCGAAACCGTCTTCGTGCTGCCGCCGGACAACCCGAAGCACCGGGCCCGCATCCGTATCTTCACGCCCGATTATGAAATGCCGTTCGCCGGCCACCCAACCGTCGGCTCGGCGATAGCGCTCGCCGAAATTGCGGGAGAGGCCGCCGGCATCTTCGTGCTCGAGGAGAATATTGGCCCGGTGCGCTGCGCTGTCAGCAAGCACGACGGTTCGACCTTTGCCGAGTTCGACCTGGCGAAACTGCCGGCGCAGCTGGCATTGTCGGCCGATCCCGAGGCGATCGGCGCGGCCCTTGGCCTTGGGCCGCACGAGATCGGCTTCGAGAACCACCGCGTTTCGTTCTGGTCGGCGGGCGTGCCCTACGTGACCATCCCCGTCGCCAATCTGGAGGCGGCCGCCCGGATCAGGCTGGACAACCAGGCCTGGTCGGAGCTCGCACCACGCAAGAGCGAATGGGCCTTCGCCAGCCCCTATGTCTATTGCCGCGAGACGGTGCATCACGACAGCGCCTTCCATGTCCGCATGATGGTGCCCGGCAATCCGTCCTACGAAGACCCGGCGACCGGCTCAGCGGCGGCCGCCTTCGCCGGCGCGATCATGCATTTCGACGGCCCGACGGACGGCGTTTCACAACTGTGGATCGAGCAGGGGCTGGAGATGGGCCGGCCTTCGCGCATTCGCCTCGAACTGAATGTCGAAGGCGGCAAACTGGCGGCCGCCCGCATCGGCGGCCATGCGGTGAAGGTGGCTGAAGGCAGGCTTTTTGTTTGACGGGCGCGGCACTTCGGCGATTTGTCGGGAAATGAATCCCACGGGGCTGGACATGGCGGATATCGGCGGCTATATGCCCGCCAACGCCGGTTTTGCCGGCCGAGTGGGTGCGTAGCTCAGTTGGTAGAGCAGCTGACTCTTAATCAGCGGGTCCACAGTTCAATCCTGTGCGCACCCACCAAAAATCTCCGGGATTTGGTGGAAGGACCTTAACGAGCTGGGAACGCGAGACGGCGTTTTGCAGGTTTGCACGTATCAGCCAGCTGCGGTCGGCTCGCCCGACTATTGGATGGTGGGCCTCAGATAGGTCAGGATTGCTCGCGTTATGGCTATCACGCCGTCGACGGCATCGAAGTTTGTTTTGCTCTTGCCTGCGATCCATTCGAGTTCAGGATGCCTGGGCAGTCGAAGTGCATTGAATAGCGCCTCGCCCGAGAGACCGCCCAGTCCAAAGGATGTAGGTTCATCGTCTGCGTAGTAAGGAAAGTGAAAATCCAGCCGGATAGGCCCACCATATCCAAGCTTAAAGGTCATTATGACTGTAACATCGTGACCAAATCTGTTCTCAAAAATTCCGCAGAACCTAAGGTCCTTGGCATCATAGCTATGCCACTGCGTCGATAATCCCAAAGAATCCCCAAGCCCTGAGGGTATGCGCTTTCAGTTCTTTGCGATTGGGGAATTTTGCCTCTTCAGGATCGTAGGGAAGCGGTGGATCGATGTAGTCTGTCTCGGTTCGCCAATCTTCCGCGGCGCTGCGAAGATCTTCAAAAATCTGAACGATTCTCGGGTCTGTCTGCTCGCCAGAAAAGATTGAGATTCGCCATTGAGAAATCATCTCGCATAGCTCTTCGACCGTATGGCCCGATCGCTCTGCCCAATCCTCGGTGGCGAGTATCCACGGCGAATTGTATTTCAGCCCGGCAAAGGCGCCGCTCTTGCTGTCGAAATCTCTGATGATCCGAGCAAGAATATCGCGAAGCCCCTGTTTGGGGTCTCCGAAGATCTGTGAGCGTTTGTTCATCAACGCGATCCGCGCTTGGCTCCGCCTTACTTCTCCGACACGCCGGCCTCGGCGAAGCTTGCCATGCGGGCATGGCATTCGAGCGCCGAGCGGACGATGTTGACCGCCAGGCAAGCGCCTGAGCCTTCGCCGAGACGCATGCCGAGATCAAGCAGCGGCGGCAGACCGAGCGCTTCGAGCAGGCGGCGGTGGCCGGACTCGGCCGAGACATGAGCGGCCATGGTGTGGGCAAGGCCGGCAGGATGCAGCCCGGCCAAGGGTGCCGCGGCGGCGGTGCAGACGAAGCCGTCGAGCAGCACCGGCACGCCGAGATGGCGCGCCGCCAGTGTAGCGCCCAAGATCGCCGCAAGCTCGCGGCCGCCGAGGGCTGCCGCTACCTTCAGGGGATCGGCCAGCGCCGGGGCGTGGCGCTTCAGGCCGGCCTCGATGGCGATGATCTTGCGCTCGAGGCCGGCGTCGTCGACGCCGGTGCCGCGCCCGGACCATCTTTCCGCGCCGCCGCCGAACAGCGCGGTCGAGATGGCCGCCGCCGGCGTGGTGTTGCCGATGCCCATTTCACCGAAGCAGACAAGGTCGAGTTCCCTGCTGATCGCGTCGTAGCCGGCGGAGACAGCGGCGAGGAAGGCCTCGTCGTCCATTGCGGGCTCTTGCGTGAAGTCGCCGGTCGGACGGTCGAGGTCTAGCGGGATGACGTCCAGCTCCGCGCCGGCGACGCGGGCAAGTTGGTTGATGGCGGCGCCGCCGCCGGCGAAATTCGCCACCATCTGCACGGTGACCTCCGACGGGAAGGCCGACACGCCTTGCGCGGTGACGCCGTGATTGCCGGCGAAGACCAAGACCTTGACACGGTCGAGCTTTGGCATGTCGCGGCCCTGCCAGCGCGCCAGCCAGGCGACTATTGTCTCCAGCCGGCCAAGGCTGCCTTGCGGCTTGGTCAGCGTGTCCTGGCGGCGGGCGACGGCATTGGCCGCGGCGTCGCTGCCAATGGGCAGGTCGAGGCAGGCGGCGCGCAGTTCATCGAGCGATTTGAAAGGCATGGGGGCAAAATCTCCGAAACAGAGTCAGGAAAGGGAAATGGAAGCGACGAGCAGGATTGCGATCTCGCCGAGCTGCTGCAGGGCGCCGACGGTGTCGCCGGTCTGGCCGCCGATCTGGTTGAGGCAAAGCGCTCGAAACGCGGCAAACAAGAACGCAAGCAGGATGAGCGCGAACATGGCAGCACTGAACCCAAGCGCCAGCAGCGCGACGGCGCCGAGCACGGCACCGACACCCGCGGTTTCGGCGGTGACTAAGCCTGCATCAGCCGAGAGGCCGTCGGCGCGGGCCGGCGGCAGCAGGTGCATGAAGGCGCCGAGCAGGCCGCGCGAGCCCGCATGCGCGGCAATAAGGGCCCAGAAGACATGGGCCGGGCCGGCGAATCCAGAGAGCACGCTCCAGCGGATCAGCAGCGAGATGCCGAGCGCGCAGGCGCCGTAGGCACCGATGCGGCTGTCGCGCATGATCTCGAGTTTCCTGTCGCGCGTCTTGCCGCCGCCAAAGCCGTCGGCGACGTCCGAAAGCCCGTCTTCATGCAGGCAGCCGGTAGCGAGCAAGATCGCGGCAAGGGTCAATGCGGCAGCGGGAGCCGTGGCAAGGCCGAGCCTTGTGCCCACGGCGTAGACCGGCCCACCGACAACAGCAACGGCGAGGCCGGCAACGGGTGCAGCCCAGATCGCAGCGGCAAGGCTGCGGCCACGGAAGTCGGCTTGCGGCAGCGGCAGCCGGGTAAAGAAGACGAGGCAAAGCGCGATATCATCGAGAATTTGCTGTTGCGAGGGGATCTGGAGGTTGAGCATGATTCTATTCCGAAAACCGGCTACCACTTTTCGCTAACGCGGTCCTTCGGTTCGGGATCATGCTCTCGCCCCTCGCAATGGCATGGAAGAACGTGCCGCTGACATTGCCGCGCCGGTAGCCCGAGGCGCCGAGCGGATTTCCTTGACCGTCGGCGAGGTCGGCCAGCGGCTCGTCATTGCCGGTCGCAATCATCTGCGCGTAGTGGAATTCATGGCCGCGGATCAGCGTGCCTTGGCTGCCGAGCGGACAGCCGGACCGCAGCCGCGCCTCGCGGTAGCCGAGATTCATCTTGCGCTTGGCGAAGCTGGTCGAATGGCCGAGGAGGCCAAGCATCCGATGCGTCTCGCCCGACGCGTCCTCGAGCGCTTCGCCCAACACCATGAAGCCGCCGCACTCGCCGTGCACCGACCGCGTGGTGGCGAACCGAGCCATGCCGGCCCTGAAATTCGCCGCGGCCGCGAGGCGGCCGGCATGAAGCTCGGGATAGCCGCCGGGCAGCCAGCAGACATCGCAATCGTCGCCTGGCGCCTCATCGGTGAGCGGCGAGAAGGGAACGATCTCGGCGCCGGCCTTGCGCCAATGCGTGGCAACGTGCGGATAGAGGAAGGTGAAGGCGGCGTCCTCTGCCAGTGCGATGCGCTGGCCGGGCGGCGGCAGCGCGTCGTCGAAATTGCCTGGCGCGGGCGTGAATGGCGCCGCCAGCGCCATAATGGCGTCAAGGTCGAGCGAGCGCTCGACCATGTCGGCCAGCCGGTCGAGATGCGCCATCAGATTCTCATATTCGCCGGCCTGGACGAGGCCGAGATGGCGCTCGGGCAGGTTGAGCGAGGGATCGCGCAGGATGGCGCCGACGACAGGCAGGCCAAGTGCCTCGATGGCATCGCCGCATAGCCGGCGGTGGCGCTCGCTGCCCAGCCGGTTGAGCACGACCCCGGCCATGCGCACATCGGGGTCATAAATAGCAAAGCCCTTGGCGACGGCCGCCGCCGTGGTCGACTGTCCGGAGACGTCGAGCACCAGCAGCACCGGCAGGCCATAGAGCCGGGCGAGATCGGCGGCCGAGCCGGAACGGCCCGGAGCAGCAGGGATCCCGTCGAACAGGCCCATGGCGCTTTCGAGGAAGATGAAGTCGGCGTCCTCGGTCGCTTCGCCGGCCAGTGCGTTGAGCAGGGCGGGCGGCATTGCCCAACTGTCGAGATTGATGCCGGACAACCCGGTGGCGGCGGTGTGGAAGCCGGGATCGATATAGTCCGGGCCGGATTTGGCGCCGCGCACTTTCAGGCCGCGCCGGGCGAGGGCGCGTAGAATGCCGATGGTGACGCTGGTCTTGCCCGAGCCCGAGCGCGGCGCGCCGATGATGATGGCGCGGGTCATGGCTCACCCGCCAGTGCCGCGCGCATCCCGACGATCCCGCCGACGACGATCAGCGCCGGCGAGGTCAGACCGGCGGCCGCTGCCTCTTCCGCAATCGTGGCGAGCGTGGCGACGACGATACGCTCCTGCGGCGTCGTCGCGGCAACGATGACCGCGGCGGGCGTCGAAGGTGGCAGGCCGCCCTCGATCAGCGAAGCGGCGATCAGCGGCAGGTTGGCCATGCCCATATAGATGACCACCGGCTGGCCGGTGCGGGCGATTGCCGCCCAGTCGAGATCATCATCGGTGCCGGCGGCATGGCCGGTCGCCAGGATCAGCGCCTTGTTGATGCCGCGCATGGTGCCGGGAATGCCGGTCGCGGCCAGCGCGCTGAGGCCGGACGTCAGGCCAGGCAGGATGCGGAACGGGATAGTTTCCCCGGCCAGCGCCAGCGCCTCTTCGCCGCCACGCCCGAAAATATAGGGGTCGCCGCCCTTCAGCCTGACGACGCGCCGGCCCTCGCGCGCCAGCCGGACCAGCAGAGCGGTGATGTCGTCCTGCTTCATCGACGGCTTGCCGCCGCGTTTGCCGGCATAGAACAGTTCCGCGCCCTCGGCGACAGCGACGACTTCTGGCGAGACCAGCGCGTCATAAACCAGCGCGTCGCACTGTCCGAGGGCGGCTAGCACTTCCAGCGTCAGGCAGCCGGGATCGCCAGCGCCGGCGCCGGCCAGCCAGACATGCCCGGGCTCAAGCTGGCGCGGCTTGAAGTTTAGCCGGGTGAGCGCCTGCTCGACCGTAGTGTTTCTGTTGCTGCCGCTCACAATCCGTCCCGTCCGCGAAAGCGTCGCTGGTAGTGCGCGTCGTACAGTGAACTTTCGCCAAAGCCTTCGGCCGCCCGCGAGCGGCCCACGAAGATGATTGCCGTGCGTTCCATCGGATCGGCGGCCAATTGCGCCTCGATGGTGGCCAGCGTGCCGGTCAGCACGCGCTCGTCCGGCCAGGAGGCTCGGAAGACGACCGCGACCGGGCAGTCGGCGCCGTAATGCGGCGTCAGCTCGGCGACGACGCGGTCGATAGCGTGGATGGCAAGGTGGATGGCCAGCGTGGCGCCGGTGCGGCCGAAGCCGGCCAGCGTTTCGCCGGGCGGCATTTTCGAGGCGCGGCCGGAGATGCGGGTCAGCACCAGGCTTTGCGCGACTTCTGGAATGGTCAGCTCGCGGCGCAGCGCTGCCGCCGCAGCGGCGAAGGACGGCACGCCCGGCGTCAGCGTATAAGGAATGCCGTGCTTTTCCAGCCGGCGGATCTGCTCGGCAACGGCGCTCCACACCGAAAGATCGCCGGAATGCAGGCGGGCAACATCATTGCCGGCCGCGTGGGCGGCCAGATATTCGGCCTCGATCTCGTCGAGCGACATCGGCGCGGTGTCGATCAACCTCGTTCCGGGCGCGCAGTGCTGTAACAGCTCCGGCGCGACGATCGATCCGGCATAGAGGCAGACGGGACAACTGCCGAGCAGTCGGCTGCCGCGCAAGGTGATGAGGTCGGCAGCACCGGGGCCGGCACCGATGAAGTGAACGGTCATGCCGCATCTCCGCTGATGGCGATGGCGCAAGTGACGGCACCGAGCACGGTGCGCGGCCCGAGCAGTTTTGCGCCTTTGCCGGCGGCGGCAAGCGCCGACGCTTCGGAAACCGACGGCGTGCCGGCATGCTCCTGCGATAGGTCGGAACGGCTGGTCGTAGATGCGGCTTTGAGTTCATCCTGCTCGACGACGATCACCGGAAGGCGGAGTTCGCGTCCGGCGGCGAAGATTGCCGCTTCATCCTGCTTGAGAGACGTGGTCGCGAGGGCTGAAAGCGCGGGCAGGGCAAGCCCGTGCGCTTCCAGAGCGGTTTCTACCGCGGCAAGCACGTCGCGCGCGCTGACGCCTTTGCGGCTGCCGATGCCCGCGACCATCATGGCTTGACCCAGCTCCATTGGGTAACTGGCATGGCCGGCCGCCACCCCTGCATCGAACCGACCGGCGAAGCACGGGATACAGCGATGCGGGTGAGTTCGCCGCCGTGCGCGGCGTGACGGGAAAGCAGCAGCGCCTCCATCTCCAGGGTCACCGCATTGGCGACGAGCCGGCCGCCGGCAGGCAAGGCATCGACGGCTCCCTCCAGCACGCCGGCATCGCTGCCGCCGCCGCCGACGAAGATCGCCGCGGGCGTCTCCAGCCCGGCAAGCGCTTGCGGTGCCGAACCTTCGACGACGGTGAGACCGGGAACGCCGCAGGCCGCGGCGTTGCGTCGGATGCGGGTGGCACGGGCCGGATCGGCCTCAACGGCGATGGCGCGCATGGAGGGATGCGCCAGCATCCATTCGATGCCGATGGAGCCCGATCCGGCGCCGATGTCCCACAGCAGTTCGCCGCGTCTTGGCGCGAGAGCGGACAGCGTGACGGCGCGCACTTCGCGCTTGGTGATCTGGCCGTCATGCTCGAACAAATGATCGGCAAGTCCCGCTGTCAGCGGCACGATGCGCGCTTGCGAAGTCGATTCAACTTCGATCGCGAGCACGTTGAGCGGGTTGATCTTTTCGAGGTCGAAAGTGCCGGCGCTCGCCGAGCGCAGGCTTTCGTTCGGCCCACCCAGCGCCTCCAGAACGGTCAGCTGCGAGGCGCCGAAGCCGAGCTCTGTCAGCAGACGGGCAATCGCTCCCGGTGCATCGCTGTCCGAGGTCAGCGCGAGAATGCGGGTGCAAGGATGCAGCAACGGCCGGATCAGGTCGAGCGAGCGGCCATGCAGCGAAATGGTCTCGACGTCCTGCAGCGCCCAGCCCAGGCGTGAGGCGGCCAGCGAAAAGGCCGAGGGCGCGGGGATCACCCGCATACCCTCTGCCGCGACCTTGCGGGCGAGGGTGACGCCGACACCGTGGTAGAGGGGATCGCCGGAGGCCAGCACGCAGACGCGTCTGCCGGAGAGCGCCAGCACGTCGCGCATCTCGGCATCGAAAGGTGTCGGCCAGGCGCGCGCTTCACCTTTGGCGAGCGACGCGACGAGGGCAAGGTGGCGCTTGCCGCCGAAGACGAATTCGGCCTCCGCGATCAACTGCTTGGCCTCGTCGCCGAGACCCGTTACACCGTCCTCGCCGATGCCGATGATCGTGAGCCACTTTGAGGTGAGCTTGGCGCCGCGCGGAGCTTCAGCAGGCATAATGACCCACCGCATACTGATCCTCGGCGGAACCACCGAAGCCCGGCAAATGGCCGGAAAGCTGGCCGCGCGCGCGGATATTTCGGTCATGCTGTCGCTGGCCGGCCGCACTGAAAACCCGGCCGCGCAGGGGGTGCCGGTGCGGGTCGGCGGCTTCGGCGGTGCCGGCGGGCTGGCGGCGTATCTCCGCCAGAACAAGATCGACCTGCTGATCGACGCCACGCATCCCTATGCGGCGCGAATCTCCGCCAATGCGGCGGAAGCAGCGCGCATGACCGGCGTGCCTATCGTTGCGCTCAGGCGTCCCGGATGGGAGGCGGTCGAAGGTGATCACTGGATGTTGGTCGACACCGTTGCCAGCTCGGTGACGGCTTTGGGACCGGTGCCGCGCCGCGTGTTCCTGGCGCTCGGGCGACAGGAGGTCGCTGCCTTCAAGGCCGCTCCCCAGCATCATTATCTCATCCGCAGTGTCGACCCGGTCGAGCCCAGGCTCGCTGTGCCCCGCGCGAGCTATCTCTTGGCGCGCGGGCCGTTTCGGGAAGTCGACGAACATGCACTGCTTCTGCAACACCACATCGAATTCGTTGTTTCCAAAAACAGCGGCGGCGAGGCGACCTACGGCAAGATCGCGGCGGCGCGAGCGCTGGGAATCGAGGTGGTGATGATCCGCAGGCCGGCGCTGCCGGACGTCACGTCGGCTGAGACCGTCGAATCTCTTGCCGCGATGGTCGATCATGTTCTGGTCGGTCATGTTCTTGGGCCCGCTGCCGAACGCGGCGTGTAGACCAGCGCGGCCTTGTCACCCCGCTTGATGATCCTGGTTTCCGGCGAGCCGATGATGATGCAGGTCGACATGTCGGCCTTCGCGGCATCGGCGTCGGCCAGCAGAAAAACCTCGATGCGCTCGTCGGGACGGCCGGCGGCACGGCCGAAGATCACCGGCGTGGTGCCGGGCAGGATCGCAGCAAGGCATTCGAAGGCGCGGCCTAGCTGCCATGGGCGCGCCTTGCTGATCGGGTTGTAGAGCGCGATTACGAAGCCAGCGCCGGCTGCCGCCAGCAGGCGTAGCTCGATCAGATCCCACGGCTTCAGATTGTCGGACAGGGAGATGGCGCAGAAATCATGGCCGAGCGGCGCGCCGATGCGGGCAGCGACGGCGAGCATGGCGGTGATACCGGGCACGATGGCGATGTCGACCGCGCGCCATTCGGGTGGGCCCGCCTCCATCGCCTCGCAGACGGCCGCGGCCATGGCGAAGACGCCGGGATCGCCGCCCGACACGACGGCGACATCGTGGCCTTCCGCAGCCTTGAGCAGCGCGTCCCTGGAGCGCGCGAGTTCCTCGCGATTGTCGGAAGCGACGCGAATCTGGTCGGGGCGCAGATCGAGCCGGTCGAGATAGGGTTTATAGCCGTAGAAGAATTTTGCCTCGGCAACGGCGCGGGTTGCCTCCGGCGTCACCTGGTCGGCGTTGCCGGGCCCGAGGCCGATGACAGTGAGGCGGCCGCTCATGCTTCGGCTTTCAATGCGCTTGGCCGGCCCGACCAGCCGGCCACCAGCACGATGGCGAAATAAGGCGCCTGGTCGTCCTTTTTATCGGCCAGCCGCATCGAGACGCCGCCCGGCATGGTGCCGCGCTCGACATAGATGGCCCGCGCCAGCTTGTCGGTTGCCTCCAGCGCGCGCCTGATCTTGGGCAGGTTGCGGCCGACCTTCATGATCACCGCAGCGTCGGTATCGGCGAGGCGACGCGTCAGCTCGAATTCGCTCATGGTGCCCGGCAGCACCGTCAGCACGTCGTCACCCTGGACGATAGGCAGGCCGGTCGCCGACCAGCAGCCGGACATGGCGGTGACGCCGGGAATGACTTCGCTCGGAAAGCGGTGCGCCAGCCGGACATGAAGATGCATGTAGGAGCCGTAGAAAAGCGGGTCGCCTTCCGAAAGCACAGCGACCATCCTGCCGGCGCTGAGGTGCGCGGCGACCTTTTCGGCCGATTGCTCGTAGAAATCGGTTATCTGCGAGCGGTAATCGCTGTGGTCCTTGTCGATCTCGGTCGTCACCGGGTAGAGCAGCGGCAGTTCGATCAGATCAGGGCGAAAATGCGCGCCGACAATGGCGCGCGCATTGCTGTTGTTGCCGCGCTTGGCGAAATGCGCGACGACATCGGCCTCGGCGAGCGCGCGCGCTGCCTTCAGCGTCAAGAGTTCCGGGTCGCCGGGTCCGGTGCCGACGCCGACAAGCCTGCCTTTTGCAATCGTATTCATAGGCCCGGCCTCGCCAATGCATTGAGTGCGGCGGCGGTCATGGCGCTGCCGCCCAGCCGGCCGCGCACGATGGCGTAAGGCACGCCATAGGAATTTTCGGCCAGCGCATCCTTCGATTCGGCGGCACCGACAAACCCGACCGGCATGCCGATGATCGCCGCCGGCTTCGGCGCGCCGTCGCGCAGCTTTTCCAGCAGATAGAAAAGGGCTGTCGGCGCATTGCCGATGGCGACGACCGAACCAGCCATGCGCTCGCCCCACAGGTCGATCGCGGCGGCCGAGCGGGTGTTGCCGATCTTTTTCGCGATGTCGGCGGTCCGCGGATCGCGCAGCGTGCAGATCACCTCATTGCCGGCCGGCAGCCGGGCGCGCGTGACGCCATGCGAGACCATCTGCGCATCGCAGAAGATCGGCGCGCCGGCCGCCAGCGCCGTGCGCGCGGCGGCGACGAAATCGCTCGAGAAAACGAAGTGCCTGCAAGCATCGACCTGGCCGCAGGCGTGGATCATGCGGATAGCGATTTCGGCCTCGGCTTCGGAAAAGCGCGAAAGGTCGGCCTCGGCGCGGATAATGGCGAAGGAGCGCTCGTAGATCGCCGTGCCATCATGGATGTAGTCGTAGGCGTTCTGGGCGGGCATGCTCATTCCTGTCGGTAGATTTCGGTGATGCCGGCCGCGCCGAGCCTTGCCAGGCAGGCGGCAGCAGTCTCGCCGGAATGTCGTGCGCTGCGGATCGCCGCTGCAACGCGGCCGATGCCGTGCGCGGCGTCGTAGCCCGGCCTGTATCCGGCGGGCAATGCCTTTGCCGTCCCGTCCACGACAAGTCCGGCTCCGTTTTCGCCACCGACCAGGGTCAGCGCCGCCGGACCGGGATGGGCACAGCCCTTGGCGCAGCCGGAGATGTGCAGCGTCAGCGAGGAATCAAGGATGTCGCGGTTTTCTGTAGCGATGATCTCGGCGATGTCGCGGGTGGCGATCCGGCCGGAGGCGCAGGCGGGTGCGCCGGGGCAGGTGGCGATCCTGG
Organism: Mesorhizobium sp. M0854; assembly: GCF_040319815.1. Taxonomy (NCBI): domain Bacteria; kingdom Pseudomonadati; phylum Pseudomonadota; class Alphaproteobacteria; order Hyphomicrobiales; family Phyllobacteriaceae; genus Mesorhizobium; species Mesorhizobium sp. M0854. The sequence continues at coordinate 27,782 of NZ_JAMYOL010000011.1, read as the reverse complement.
TGCGCGGATCGGCTCCGTCGGTGACAAAGCCGAGGGCTGCGGCGGTTTTCTGGAGTGAAAGACATGCGGCTGGGGAGAGGCCAAGCAAAAGCAGCGCGCGACCCGGCGCCAGGCGGATTTCGGTGGTGCCGAGGGTGAGGGCGTATTGGGTGAGATTGATAAGTTTTTGCGCTGGTATGCTGCCGAACGGCAGACCGATGCCGAGGGAGGTACTGCCGGCTGCCAGATCGAAAACTCCGATGGGCCGGCGATCCTTCGCGCCCCCCTCTGTCCTGCCGGACATCTCCCCCTCTAGGGGGGAGATTGCGCCTTCGTCTCCGATCTCGCCAATCGCCGAAGGTGCTGGGGGGAAGCCGCCGGCGAAGCTGCCGATCTCCCCCCTTGTGGGGGAGATGTCCGGCAGGACAGAGGGGGGCGCGACGGATCGCCAACTTGCGAGAGATCTCAGCTGCCTCGCCGTCAAATCCCGCGCATGGGCATCGCGGCCCTTTTCGGCAACCATCCTGAGAATGGCGACGGCGATGTCACAAGCCGCATCTTCCTCGGACATCGCCAGCGGCGTGGCACCCTGCGCATCTCCGGCGAGCGATACCCGCCACTTAATTCCGTCGGCGGCCCGCACCCCGACCAGCCTGACATCGGCCGTAACCGCATCCATCGTCAGTTGCCCGCGGCCGTCAACAATCACCGACACCTTCGGGCCAAGGCGTTGCGTAACACCGGCGTCCTCAATTGCCGCCCGAATCCGCTGCGCCATTGGGCGCGGGTCGGCTATCTCCTCCTGGTCGAGCCCGGCCAGCGGGCCGGTCTCGACCGGCACGCCGGTGCGCACCGCGATGCCGAGCACATCGACCTCCATCGCCAGCAGCCGCGCGCTTGCCGGCGTCAGGCCGCGGATCTGCAGGCTGCCGCGGGCGGTCACTTCCATGATACCGTTGCCATGGCGCAAGGCGGATTCGCAGAGTCCGATCAACGATTTCGGCAACAGTCCTCCAGCGACCGGATTGAGCCGCACCAGCAGCCCGTCGCCGGTCTGCATCGGCGCGGACAAGGCAGGGCAGGCGCCACGGCGCGAGAAAGCGTTCATGCCGCCACTCCCAGAGCTTGCGCTTCGGCAATCAGTGCGGTGAGATCGTCATCGATCGAATTGCGCAGCGGATGCCAGAGCCCGCGCCGCCGTGCCGACAGCAAACGCTCGGCAATCACCTTTGCCGCCGCCGGGTTCTCGCGCAGGATGAAGGCGCGCACCACGGGGTCGCCAAGATAGGCGTCGTGCATCGCCTCGATCAGCGTGCCCGATATGGCATGGGTAGTCTCAGCAAAGCCGACCAGCCGGTCGACCGTCTCGGCGAATTCCGAGGCGCCGCGCGGGCCATGACGCATCTGGCCGGCGATGAAGCGCGGGTTGACCGCGCGTGCCCGCACGACGCGCGACACGGCCTCCCTGATCGAGCGCGGCTTCGGTCTTTGCGGGTCCGTGGTGTCGAGCACGATCACGTCGGCGTTCTTGCCGAGCGCGGCAAGCGCTGCCGAAAAGCCGCCGATGAAAGCGACGTCGGCCGAGCCTTCGAGGATGTCGCGGCCGGGGTCGTCGCCGGTATGAACCAGAAGGTCGGCCTCGGCGAGGCGGCCCTCAAAAGCGCCGGGCGCCGAAATGCCTTCGCCCTCGGAGCCGCCATAGGCGTGCGAGGTGGCGGCGAGATACGTGCGGCCGATCTCTTCGCGCGCGGCCCAGTCGCCGCTCGACAACAAGTCCTCGATGCCCGCGCCGTAAGTGCCCGGCGAGGTGCCGAAAATGCGCGGGCTGATCTTGCCGTCGATGCGGGTCCTAGCGGCGAGCGGGTTTTCCGAATCGTCCTCGTCGCGGGTCGCCACCGCGTTGGCCGCGGCGTCGATCAGCGCGATCTGGGTCGGGAACATGTCGCGGAACAGGCCCGATATGCGCCAGGTGACATCGATGCGCGGACGGCCGAGTGTTGCCGGCGGCAGCACGTCTATGCCGGTAATGCGGCCGGTGGCGGAATCCCATTGCGGCCGGCAGCCCATCAGCGCCAGTCCTTGCGCGATCTCCTCACCGCCGGTGCGCAGCGAGGCCGAGCCCCACAGGTCGATGACCAGCGAGCGCGGCCAGTCGCCATGCGATTGCATGTAGCTGCGGACCACTTCTTCCGCTGCCATCTTGCCCAGATCATAGGCGGTCGGCGTCGGCATGGTACGCGGGTCGGCGGTAAACAAATTACGGCCGGTCGGCAGCACATCGCTCCGGCCACGCGCCGGCGCACCGGCCGGACCGGCAGCGACGTGGCGGCCGTCGAGGGCGGCAAGCAGCGCGGTTTTTTCAGCTGCCGCACTTTGCCGGCGCAACGGATCGGTTTCGCCTTCGGGCGAGCGGCCGTAAATGTGCAGGCCGTCCTTGATGGCGAAATCCTTGAGATCGCAGAGCCAGGCGTCGATGCGGCGCAAAGCCTCGTCGGCTGCGTCGGTCCTGGCGACGCCTGCCTCTGAGGCGAGGCCGGTCTTTTCCGCCGTCTCGACGATCAGCTTCGCCAGGCGATCGCGGCGGCGGCGGTCGAGCCCGTCGGCCTGGGCATATTCGTCAACCAGTCGTTCAAGCCTGTGCTGGTTTTCGTCCAGCCCGGCGCCGGTCAGCGGCGGCGGCAGATGGCCGAGCGTGACGGCGGCAATGCGCCGCTTGGCCTGCGCTGCCTCTCCCGGGTTGGAGACGATGAAGGGATAGATGACGGGCAGGGGACCGGTGACTATCTCGGGAAAGCAGTTTTCGCAGAGCGCCACGGTCTTGCCGGGCAGCCACTCCAGCGTGCCGTGGGCGCCGACATGGACAATTGCATGGATGCCGAGCGACTTGCGCAGCCAGAGGCCAAAGGCGACCAGCGCATGGCGCGGCGGCAGCGTCGGGTCGTGATAGTCGGCGCGGCGGTCGGCTGAGCGCCCGCGGTCAGGTGCGAGTGCCACGGTGACGTTGCCGAAGGTGGCTGCGCGGAAGGCGAATTGTTTTTCGCTGACCAGCAGCGAAGGTTGGCGTTCTGTCGCGCCCCCCTCTGTCCTGCCGGACATCTCCCCCTCAAGGGGGGAGATTGCGCTGTTGTCTCTACTTTCGCCAATTACCGAGGGCCTTAAGGGAGAGCCGGTGGCGGAACTGCCAATCTCCCCCCTTGAGGGGGAGATGTCCGGCAGGACAGAGGGGGGTGCCTCGCACAAACCTGTCTCATCTTCTGGATTTCCCCATGCGGCTTCCACCGCAGCGATGGCCGACGGCGGCAATTCCGTCGAGAAGGTCAAATACTCCTTCAATGCCAGCCCATGGCCGCCCTTTTCCAGCGTCTCCAGCAACTCGCGCGGCGTTTGCGGAATGCTTTCAACGGCGTAGCCCTGTTCGCTGAGGTCGTGCAGCATTGCCAGGACGCTGGACGGCACGTCGAGACCAACCGCGTAGCCGGTGCGACCGGGGGCGCTCGGATAGTCGGGGATCAGGATGGCGAGCTTGCGCTCCGCACGCGGCGTCCGCTGCAGGCGCACGAAGGCCTCGACACGGTTCGCCACTTGCGTCACGCGGTCGGGCTCAGGCCGGTTGGCGAAGGCGCGGAAGGCCAGCGCCGGGTCGGTTTCGCTTTCGCCCTTGAATGAAATGGCGCCGGCCAGGATGCGGCCGTCGAGCTCGGGCAGGACGACGTGCATGGCAAGGTCGGCGGGCGCCAGGCCGCGCTGATTGGTTTGCCAGATGTCGCGGCGGGTGGTCGCGACGATGACCTGGAACACCGGCACGCCGGCGCGGTCGAACAGGGTTTCGACACCGGGCTCGGCACCCGAGGCGAAAGCTGTGGCGGTGATGGTGGCGGCAGGCTTCAGGGTTGCGAGCGCGGTTTCGACAAAGGCGAGCGACGCCGGGTCCTTGAGGCTGGAGACGAACATAGGCACGGGAGCCATGCCGCGGTGGCGCAGGGCTTCGAAAAGCGCGTCGATGGGCGCGACATCGGCGGCGAGCAGCATCGAACGGTAGAAGAGAATTGGCACGACGTCCCCCTCCCCCTCGAGGGGACCCGCAGGGCCGGGTGGGGTCGTCACGGCAGTGCGGGACGTTTTGTGTAGGCGCGCTTCGGAGAGGACCTCACCCCCGGCCTGCGGCCGGACCCTCCCCTCGAGGGGGAGGGGGACGCCGCGTTCTACGACCCCTAGTCCCGGATCGTAAAATCCCGCCTTTGGCACGCTAACAGGTTCGGCTACCGCGGCACCCGATCCAGCGAGACTTGCCAGCCTCTGCACCAGCGCCGTCATATTTGCCGGCCCGCCCTCGCGGAAATAGCCAAGCAGGCCGTCCAACTCCTCGCGCGGCAGCGTCGAGCCTTCGATCAGCCGCAAATCCTCGTCGTGGCTCTCGCCGGGCAGCAGCGCCAGCTTGATACCGCGATTTCGCGCGATAACGGCGAGCTGGTCGCAGCCATAGCGCCACCACTCGTAGCCGCCGAGGATGCGGACCAGAATGACCTTGGCGTGGCGGGCGACACTGTCGATCCACAGGTCGACGGACATCGGATGGCGCAGGTCGCGCAAGGCGGCGAGCCGCATCGACGGCAGGCGGTGCGCATCTGCCTTCCACGCCGCCGCCAGCCCGGCCAGGTCGCTGTCGGTGAAGGACAGCGCCACGACATCCGCAGGCGTTTGCCTGAGATCGACAGGCTCGGCGAGATCGTCGAGCGAGGCGGATGTGGTGGGGAGGATGTGCATCGCGGCTCGTACCTGGGGTCAGCCGGCGAGGATACGCTCGATGGCCGGGCGGTTCAGCCCTTTCAGCCCGATGACGACGAGGCGCGAGCGGCGGTCGTCTTCAGCGGTCCAGGCGCGATCGTAATAGTGGTTGACGCGCGGACCGACGGCCTGCAGCAGGAGCCGCATCGGCTTGCCGCCGACTTCGACGAAACCCTTGACGCGCAACACGTTTTCTTCCTCCGCCGCCGTGGCGACCCGTTGTGCGAGCTCGTCCGGGTTGGACACGGACGCGATGTCGATGACGAACGAGTCAAAATCGTCATGTTCGTGGTCGAGCTCGTCGTCGTGGTGGGTCTTGCGGTTCTCGATGTCGTCCTCGACGGCGAGGCCGAGGCCGAGCAGCACCGACGGGTCGACCTTGCCTTGCGAAGTCGGTACGATCTTCACCGCCCGCGCAACGTGCTTGCCGATGACGGCATTGGCACGGGCCGAGCCGGCTGCGTCCATCAGGTCGCTCTTCGACAGGATGATCAGGTCGGCGCAGGCGAGCTGGTCCTCGAACACTTCCTCGACCGGATCGTCATGGTCGAGCGTCTCGTCCTGCGCGCGCTGGGCCTGCAGGGCGTCCATGTCGTTGGCTACGCGGCCATCAGCCAGCGCCGGTCCGTCGACCACGGCAATGACGCCGTCCACCGTCACGCGGCTTTTCACCGACGGCCACTGGAAGGCCTGGACCAGCGGCTTGGGCAAAGCGAGGCCGGATGTCTCGATCAGGATGTGGTCGACCCTCGGCGTCAGCGACAGGATCTGGTCCAGCGCCGGGACGAAATCATCGGCGACGGTGCAGCAGATGCAACCATTGGCCAGCTCGACGATGTTTTCCTCGGGGCAGGTGTCGATGGCGCAGCCCTTCAGGATCTCGCCGTCGATGCCGATGTCGCCGAACTCGTTGACGATGATGGCCAGGCGCTTGCCTTTGGCGTTTTCGAGCAAATGGCGGATCAACGTCGTCTTGCCGGCGCCGAGAAAGCCGGTGACCACGGTGCAGGGAACGCGCGAAAGGGAGGCAGCGGTCATGTCAGGTCCTTCAAAAGGTCAAGGGGAGGGATGCGGGCAACCAGGCCGCGCTTCAGGCAATCGGGACGGCCGCGCCATGGAATGAGCCCATCCGTCGAGTTGGCGAACAGCTTTGCCCCGGTGACGAGATCGGCGCCGCTGGTCGTGATCAGATCACCGAAGACGTAGCTCCAGCAGCCGTCGCGCAGCATGGCCGCGCTGAGCCGGCGCTTGCAATTGCCGAGGCATTCGACGGTGCGGATTTTGATGTTGTCGCTGGAAGCAGCGCGGCGCGTGTCCTCTGCGAGCAGTTCGCCGGCGCGCGGATGAGCGTCCGAACCGGTCTCGTCACGGCAGGACGAGCAGACGATGACGGTAACGCCGGCCGGGGAATCACCATGGCCGGACAATAAATCCGCTGTCTCAGCCGGAAAACTGCTGTCGCGTTCCAAATCAGGCTCCTTGCCCGGAAAACCCGCCAGGCGATCGGATTCTTAGGTCCTAGACGGCAGGTCTCCTGGCTCGCGGGTCATCGCCTGGGTGCCGCCTTCCCGGGAATATCCCAGTGGTTTTCGGCCTTGGCTCGTCGCTTACAGTTGCGGGGACAGCCGCGGATTTGAAATCGAGATTTCGCACCGCATTCCCTCTTGGCCCCTGCCGTTGCGGGCAGGGGACCGTCTGGAACGGATTTAGGCTTGTGGGGGTAGTCGTGTCAACGCACGTCTATGGCGGGTAATGGATCAGTTTGAAATTCCGACGTGAGTCCGCGCCACGCTATGTAGCGCGATAGCACAATATGTATCCGCTCCTTTCAATCCAGGTATCTATGAAGTTGCGGCATAGGTGCTGACCCAGCCTGTAACGCTCGGAATAGCCGGCAAATACGAGAACTACGAGGACCGCCAAGAGGACAAACTTAGTTCGACGGCGGATAGTTATAACGCTTTTCATAAGGGCCACGCACCATCGGATTTTCAGCTTCCTTCCCCTCGATCAACGCCACAATGTCGCCGATCTCCCAAAGCTTGCCTTTGCGAGTTCGTTGGGATCGCGTGGGCGCTTGGGGTGCTTGGTCATCGTATTGCTTTGCTAGCAGGACTGCGGTAGCTGAGTTCGCATTCCGGGTTGGCTTGGTGATGCTCGAAATGTGCGCGCATGCCATTGACCGATGCTCTGTGCACCTTACCCAGCTGCTTGCATGAAGCGCATCGCACGCCGCCGTTCATTCCGGCGACGTCCTCGACGGGGCTCAAATGCCATATTCCGTTTTGAACGATTTCTACGTGCGACCTGTCCGGTGTAGCGATTTCTCGATCATAGCGTAGAGCTAGCCAAAGCGCAGGTAGAAAAATCTCCGAAATTTCAAACTGCCCACTACCCTACGGCGGCAACATCCGCGAGCGGCCGGCCCAAATCGCCGGCAGCGGTCACCTCGATGCGTTCCAGGCCGAGCCAGCCCTGCATCTGCTTCAATTCCTTGAAGAGTTCGGCAGCGGTTTGTGGCGGGGCGCCGGGCTCCGCATAGGCGGCATGGACGCGCAATACGCCGGCCGGACGGTCGGCCCTGAGGTCAACGCGCCCGACGATGCTGTCGCCGAGCAGGAATGGCAGCACATAATAGCCATACCGGCGCTTTTCGGCCGGCGTGTAGATCTCGATGCGGTAGTGGAAGTCGAACAACCGCTCCGTGCGCGATCGTTCGAAGACGACAGGATCGAACGGCGCGAGCAAGGCGCGCGCCTCGATCTTGCGCGGCAAACGGGCGTCCTTGTGGAGATAGGCTGTTTTGTTCCAGCCGTCGACGCTCACCGGCAACAGCTCGCCGGCCTCGACCAGCTCCTCGATGCGGCCCTTGATGTCGGCGGGCGAGAGGCGGAAATAGTCGCGCAGGTCGCCTGCCGTGGCGATGCCGTGGGCTCGGGCCGAGATGCGCAGCAATTCGCGGTGAGCGTCTTCGGGGAAGGGCGTTGGCAGACTCAGTATTGTTGGCGGCAGCACGCGCTCCGGCAGATCGTAGAACCGTTCGAAGCCGCGGCGATGCGCCGTGGTGATGCGGCCGGCCCAGAACAGCCATTCGAAGGCGTGCTTGGCATGGCTCCAGCCCCACCAGCCACCCGAACCCTTCTGCCCTTCGAAAGCCGACGCCGCGATCGGGCCTCGTTCGGCGACCTCGCGATAGATGTCTTCGATATAGGCGGCGTGCTCGCGGCCCCATTTGGCCAGTCCGCTGTACATTTCGTCGCCGCACTCGGCCCGCTGCATGCGCCAGCGCATCAGCGGATAGGTCTCGACCGGCAAGAAGGAGGCTTCGTGCGCCCAATATTCGAAGACCATGCGCTTGCGCGTTACGGCGGCGTCGTCGAGCAGCGCCAGCTTGTAGGGGCCAAGCCGCGAATAGAGCGGCATATAGTGGGCGCGCACCACGGCGCTGACGGAATCGATCTGCAGCAGGCCGGTACGGGCAAGTACGCGGGCCAGATGCCGGCGGTCGGGTGTACCGGTGGGTCGCGGGTCACTGAATCCCTGCGCCGCGAGCGCGATGCGGCGGGCCGTGGCAAGCGAGATTTTTTCCTTCATGAAGGCGGCATCCGGACGATTTTAGACAGAGAAAATGACCTGCGATTCCGTGCCATGCTAACAGGGTTTTGTCGGCATCCATGTCAGGAGAGAAAAGTGGAGTAAAAAGTGAAGGAAATCAAACAGGAGCGGATCGGACCAGTTTTCCCGGATATGCCGTCCAGCACTGCGATTTGAACAAGGTTTGACTTGCTTCGCCGAAAGCGCTGCGCTAACCCTCGCCGCGTTGCAGCATAGAGCCCCCTTAAAACGGTTCAGTGGTTAAACTGTCACGCTTCCGCAAGTGGGTCCGGTGCTGTAATCAGAGTGGATTGGCCGCCAACGGAAACTGCAGCATGAACGCACTTTTAGGTTCGTACCTGCCCATCGTCCTGTTCATCGGCGTGGCGCTGATCGTCGGGCTGGCGCTGCTCGCCGCACCGTTCCTGGTGGCCTACCGCAACCCCGATCCGGAAAAGCTTTCCGCCTATGAGTGCGGCTTCAACTCGTTCGACGACGCCCGCATGAAGTTCGATATCCGCTTCTACCTGGTGTCGATCCTGTTCATCATCTTCGACCTGGAGGTGGCCTTCCTGTTTCCGTGGGCGGTGTCGTTCAGCCAGATCGGCATGCTCGGTTTCTGGTCGATGATGGTGTTTTTGGCGGTGTTGACCATCGGCTTTGCCTATGAATGGAAAAAAGGAGCGCTGGAATGGGATTGAACGACAGTTCCGGTACGCTCGTCGCGCCGAAGCCCAAGGGCCTCATCGATCCCAACACCGGCAGGCCGGTCGGGTCCGACGATCCATTCTTCCTGGAGATCAACAACGAGCTCGCCGACAAGGGCTTTCTCGTCACCTCGACCGAGGCGCTGATCACCTGGGCGCGCAGCGGCTCGCTGATGTTCATGACGTTTGGCCTCGCCTGCTGCGCCGTCGAGATGATCCACACGTCGATGCCGCGCTATGACAGCGAGCGCTTCGGCGTGGCGCCGCGCGCGTCTCCGCGCCAGTCCGACATCATGATCGTCGCCGGCACGCTGACCAACAAGATGGCGCCGGCGCTGCGCAAGGTCTACGATCAGATGCCGGAGCCGCGCTACGTCATCTCGATGGGCTCATGCGCCAATGGCGGCGGCTATTATCATTATTCCTATTCGGTGGTGCGCGGCTGCGACCGCATCGTGCCGGTCGACATCTACGTGCCCGGCTGTCCGCCGAGCGCCGAAGCGCTGCTCTACGGCATCCTTCTGCTGCAGAAGAAGATCCGCCGCACCGGCACGATCGAGCGGTGAGCGGCATGACCCAGGCGTTGAATGACCTCTCGACCTATCTCGGCGAGAAGCTGATCGGCCGGATCGGCGCGGCGGTGCTCGCCTATGGCGAACTCACTATCTCGGTCGAGCCGCGCGACCTGATCGAGGTGGTGACCTTCCTGCGCGACGACCCGAAATGCCAGTTCATTTCGATCATCGACGTTTGCGGCGCCGATTATCCGTCACGGGCAAAGCGCTTCGACGTCGTCTATCACCTGCTGTCGCCGAAGCAGAATATCCGCATCCGGCTCAAGGTCCAGGCCGACGAAGAGACGCTCGTGCCGTCGATCACCGGGATATATCCCGGCGCCGACTGGTTCGAGCGCGAGACCTACGATCTCTACGGCGTGCTGTTTTCGGGCCATCCCGATCTGCGGCGGATCCTGACCGACTACGGCTTTGAAGGCCATCCGCTGCGCAAGGACTTTCCGCTGACCGGCTTCGTCGAGGTGCGTTACGACGACGAAGCCAAGCGCGTCATCTACGAGCCGGTGGAGCTCAAGCAGGAATTCCGCAATTTCGATTTTCTGTCTCCGTGGGAAGGTACGGATTACGTGCTTCCAGGCGACGAAAAGGCGAAACAATGATAAAAATATCACGGCATTGGCTTCCGATCGTGATCGTATCGTTTTTCGCGCTGTTGGCCGGTGACTTGACGGGTCGAGCGGATAGCATTCCTGACGGCAATTTTGAGTCTAAGCTGCAAAAATATGATCCCAAAGCGGTCAGCGCTGCCTTGCGCTATGTTCGAAATTTCAACATGAACGCAAATTTCAAAGCGATGGCGCCCGCCTTGCGGCAGCAAACGATAGCTGAATTGAAAGGAGCCAATCCCTCGATTTCAGACAGCGATGCGGGTGAGTTTGCTGATGACTTCATCAAGCGAGCATTGCTGGATAACTCGGAGACTCTAGAGCATCTGACGGCGTTGATGCTGCTGGAAGCCTTCGATCCCGATGAAGTGGAGGCGATGGATGACTTTTACGCGTCGCCGATGGGGTCGCGTATTTTGGCAAAGACGCCGGCCTATATGGCCAAACTGCCGTATCTGGCCGAGTACTTCCAAAAAACCATCGTCCCTGAGGCACTCCGGCAGACACAAGCTGCCCTGAAGGCACAGGGTAAGGACATCAAAATCTGATTTGTTGAGGATCGAAGCTCCGGTACTGGGGCAATGAGTATATAGAAAAAATGGCTGAAACCTCCGTCCGCAATTTCAACATTAATTTTGGCCCTCAACACCCTGCGGCGCACGGCGTTTTGCGCCTGGTGCTGGAGCTTGACGGCGAAGTCGTCGATCGCGTCGATCCGCATATCGGGCTTTTGCATCGCGGCACGGAAAAGCTGATCGAACACAAGACTTATCTGCAGGCGGTACCCTATCTCGACCGGCTCGACTATTGCGCGCCGATGAACCAGGAGCATGCCTTCGCGCTTGCCGCGGAGCGGCTGCTCGGTATCGAGGTGCCGAAGCGCGGGCAGTTGATCCGAGTGCTCTATTCGGAAATCGGCCGCATCATGTCGCATATCCTCAACGTGACGACGCAGGCGATGGATGTCGGCGCGCTGACGCCGCCGCTGTGGGGCTTCGTCGAACGCGAAAAGCTGATGGTGTTCTATGAGCGTGCCAGCGGCTCGCGCATGCATGCCGCCTATTTCCGCCCCGGCGGCGTCCACCAGGACCTGCCGCAGAAGCTGATCGAGGACATCGGCAGCTGGATCGACCCGTTCCTGAAATCGGTCGACGACCTCGACTCACTCTTGACCGGCAACCGCATCTTCAAGCAGCGCAATGTCGACATCGCGACGGTGTCTCTGGCCGACGCCTGGGCCTGGGGTTTTTCCGGCGTCATGGTGCGCGGCTCGGGCGCGCCGTGGGACCTGCGCAAATCGCAGCCCTACGAATGCTATGCCGAGATGGATTTCGACATTCCGATCGGCAAGAACGGTGACTGTTTCGACCGCTATCTGGTGCGCATGGAAGAGATGCGGCAGTCGGCGAAAATCATGCGCCAGTGCGTCGACCTGTTGCTCGGCAAGGAGGGCGCCGGCCCGGTGTCCAACCTTGACGGCAAGGTGGTGCCGCCGAAGCGCGCGGCGATGAAGCGCTCGATGGAAGCGCTGATCCATCACTTCAAGCTCTACACCGAAGGCTACCGCGTGCCGGCCGGCGAGGTCTATGCGGCCGTCGAGGCGCCGAAAGGCGAGTTCGGCGTCTATCTCGTCTCCGACGGCACCAACAAGCCCTATCGCTGCAAGCTGCGCGCGCCCGGCTTCGCGCACCTCCAGGCCATGGACTTCTTGTGTCGCGGTCACATGCTGGCCGACGTCACCGCGGTGCTGGGTTCACTCGATATCGTGTTTGGTGAGGTCGATCGCTAAATGTCAGTCCGCCGTCTCGCAGAAGCCAGCCTCCAGCCAGCCTCCTTCGCCTTCAACCGGGCGAATGCGGCGGCGGCGAAGCAGTGGATCAAGAAATATCCGAAGGGCCGCGAGCAATCGGCGATCATCCCCTTGCTCATGCTGGCGCAGGAGCAGGAAGGCTGGGTGACCAAGGCGGCGATCGAAACGATCTCCGACATGCTCGACATGCCCTATATCCGTGGGCTGGAAGTCGCCACCTTCTATACCCAGTACCAGCTCAATCCGGTCGGCACCCGCGCGCATATCCAGGTCTGCGGCACCACGCCCTGCATGCTGCGCGGCTCGGAAGCGCTGATGGATGTCTGCCGCTCGAAGATCCATCACGACCAGTTCCACACCAACGACAAGGGCACGCTGTCGTGGGAGGAGGTCGAATGCCTCGGCGCCTGCGTCAACGCACCGATGGTGATGATATTCAAGGACACCTATGAGGATTTGACGCCGGAGCGGCTTGCCGAGATCATCGACCTCTATGACGCCGGCAAAGGTGCTTCGGTGACGCCAGGACCGCAAAACGGCCGCATCACTTCCGAGCCGGCCAGTGGCCTGACGACCCTCAAGAGCGAAAAGGCGATCCTCAAGGCGACCCGCGACCGGGAAACCAGGGCGGCGACCAAGGCCGCCAAGGATGCAGAGCCGGCGGCCGCCGCCGCAGCATCAGTTCCGCCAGCTGCTCCTGCCGCGCCGGCGCCGGTTGCGCCCTCGAATGCCAGCAAGCCGAAGACCGACGCGGTCGAGACCAACCCGGCGCTGAAATCGCCGTCGGCGACGAAAGTCGCGCCCGCGGCGGAAAGGGCGGCGAGCGTCGCAGCGCCTCTGCATTCGGCCGCCAATGCCAACAAGGCCGAACCGCAGGTCGAGGACGTCTCGAAACAGCGCAAGGGCCCCAAGAACAAGGCCGAGCCGGCGTCTGCTTTCAAAGCGCCGGAGGCCAAGGTCAAACCGGCGAAGGCTGCGGCCAAGCCGTCGCCCGGAAACAGGAGCCGGCCGACCGGCAAGAAGCCGGTCTGAGGAACGAGCAATGCTTCAGGACAGAGACCGCATCTTCAACAACATCTACGGCCGCTTCGACAAGTCGCTGGCCGGCGCCATGGCGCGCGGCGCCTGGGACAACACGCCCGGCATCGTTGCCAAGGGGCGCGAGTGGATCGTCAACGAGATGAAGGCATCGGGCCTGCGCGGCCGCGGCGGCGCCGGTTTCCCGACCGGGCTCAAATGGTCGTTCATGCCCAAGCAAAGCGACGGCCGGCCGAGCTATCTCGTCGTCAATGCCGACGAATCCGAGCCCGGCACCTGCAAGGACCGCGACATACTGCGCCATGACCCGCACACGCTGGTCGAAGGCTGCCTGCTTGCCGGCTTCGCCATGGGCGCGGTCGCCGCCTACATCTATGTGCGCGGCGAGTTCATCCGCGAGCGTGAGGCGCTGCAACGCGCCATAGACGAGGCCTATGCGGCCAAGCTGATCGGCAAGAACAACACCTCCGGCTACGATTTCGACATCTACATGCACCATGGCGCCGGTGCCTATATCTGCGGCGAGGAAACGGCGCTGCTCGAAAGCCTCGAGGGCAAGAAGGGCCAGCCGCGGCTGAAGCCGCCGTTTCCGGCCAATGTCGGCCTCTATGGCTGCCCGACGACGGTCAACAATGTCGAGTCCATCGCTGTCGCGCCGACCATCCTGCGCCGCGGTGCCGCCTGGTTCTCGTCCTTCGGCCGGCCCAACAATGTCGGCACCAAGCTGTTCTGCATCTCCGGCCACGTCAACAATCCATGCACCGTCGAAGAGGCGATGTCGATCCCGTTCCGCGAACTGATCGAGACGCATTGCGGCGGCATTCGCGGCGGCTGGGACAATCTGCTGGCGGTCATTCCGGGCGGCGCCTCGGTGCCGCTGGTGCCGGCCGAGCAGATCATCGACGCGCCGATGGATTTCGATGCGCTGCGCGACCTGAAATCGGGCCTCGGCACGGCGGCTGTCATCGTCATGGACAAATCGACCGATATCGTGAAAGCGATCGCGCGGCTGTCCTATTTCTACAAGCACGAGAGCTGCGGCCAGTGCACGCCCTGCCGTGAGGGCACCGGCTGGATGTGGCGGGTGATGGAACGGCTGGTGCGCGGCGAGGCGCAGAAGCGTGAGATCGACATGCTGCTCGACGTGACGAAGCAGGTCGAGGGCCATACGATCTGCGCGCTGGGCGATGCGGCGGCGTGGCCGATCCAGGGCCTGATGCGGCATTTCCGCGGCGAGGTGGAGCGGCGCATCGACGAGTTTTCGCGCAACGCACACCGCGCCGAACCGGTGCTGGCGGCGGCGGAATAGAAGAATTCAAAATGCGGGCGAATGTCCGAAACGAGGAAACGAGCGCGGGGCAGACGGAAACGACCAGGAGACCACCTATGTCGCTGTTTTCGACACCCGACGATTTTACGCCCGATATGGACCCGTTGTTGAAGATGAACCAGGATCTGACCAGGATGATGCCGAAGGAGATGGCCAATGCCGTCAATCTCCTGGCGCATCCTGTCGCGGGCGCGGCGGCGATGACGGCACTCGGCATCGGCCTTGCCAACCACGCCTTTGGTATCTGGATGGGCGTGCTTTCAGGCGCCGCTGAGACCTCGCAGCGGCTTTGGCAACCGGTCGCCGAGGATTTCGAGGCGCGAACGGAACGCTTTTCCGCGACCGGCAAAAGCTCCTCGACCAAGGCGCGCGCGGCGACCAAAACCCTGATTGCCGAGGCGCAGTCCTTCGCCAACGATGTGACTGACATTGCGACGAGCACCGCTGCACGGAGCTTGGCGAATGCCAGCACCGTTGCAGCGGATGCGTCGGCCGGGCTGATGCCGGAGGATTTCAAGCAGCCCAAGCCGATGGATCGGCCAGCCGAGCCGGCCGACCTCAAGGCGATATCGGGCATCGGGCCGAAACTGGAAAAGGTGCTGAACGGCCTTGGCATCTGGACATACGCCCAGATCGCCGCGTGGACGCCGCAAGAGATCGCCTGGGTCGAAGATTACCTGTCGTTGAAGGGCCGCATCGGCCGCGACAGCTGGATTGGTCAGGCGGCCGCGTTGGCCGGGGCCAAAAAGTGAATTCAATATCGTGCGCGGTCTCGGCTGCGCCCGGAAGGAAAGATTGCGGAACGTCCGCAGGGGTTTGAGGCGAAATGGCAAAGCTCAAGGTCGACGGGAAAGAGATCACTGTACCCGACCATTACACGCTGCTGCAGGCGGCCGAGGACGCCGGCGCGGAAGTGCCGCGCTTCTGCTTTCATGAGCGGCTGTCGATCGCCGGCAATTGCCGCATGTGCCTGATTGAGGTGAAAGGCGGCCCGCCCAAGCCGCAGGCGTCCTGCGCCATGGGCGTGCGCGACCTGCGCCCCGGCCCGAACGGCGAGCCGCCGGAAATCTTCACCAACACGCCGATGGTCAAGAAGGCGCGCGAAGGCGTGATGGAATTCCTGCTGATCAACCATCCGCTGGACTGCCCGATCTGCGACCAGGGCGGCGAGTGCGACCTGCAGGACCAGGCGATGGCGTTCGGGGTCGATTCCTCGCGCTACCATGAGAACAAGCGGGCGGTCGAAGACAAGTATATCGGGCCGCTCGTCAAGACGATCATGAACCGCTGCATCCATTGCACGCGCTGCGTCCGCTTCACCACCGAGATTGCGGGCATATCCGAGCTCGGCCTGATCGGCCGCGGCGAGGATGCCGAGATCACCACCTATCTCGAAAGCGCGATGACTTCGGAACTGCAGGGCAATGTCATCGACCTTTGCCCGGTCGGTGCGCTGACCTCCAAACCCTACGCCTTCCAGGCACGGCCGTGGGAGCTGACCAAGACCGAATCCATCGACGTGATGGACGCCGTCGGCTCGGCGATCCGCGTCGATAGCCGGGGCCGCGAAGTGATGCGCATCCTGCCGCGTACCAACGAGGCGGTGAACGAGGAATGGATTTCCGACAAGACCCGCTTCATCTGGGACGGCTTGCGCACGCAGCGCCTCGACCGCCCCTATGTGCGCAAGGACGGCAGACTGGCCCCGGCAAGCTGGGCCGAGGCTTTTGCCGCTATCAAGGAAGAGGTGTCGAATGCGGCACCCGAAAAGATCGGTGCCATTGCCGGCGATCTCGCAGCCGTCGAGGAGATCTACGCGCTGAAGCTTCTGATGGCTTCGCTCGGCTCGAAGAACACTGACTGCCGCCAGGACGGCGCCGCACTCGATCCGTCGCTCGGCCGGGCGAGCTATGTCTTCAACCCGACCATCGAAGGCATCGAACAGGCCGATGCGGTGCTGATCATCGGCGCCAATCCGCGCTTCGAGGCATCCTTGCTCAACGCCCGCATCCGCAAGCGCTGGCGGGCCGGCAATCTGCCGGTCGGCGTCATCGGCGATGTCGGCGATACGCGCTATGATTACGAGCAGCTCGGCGCCGGGCCGGAATCGCTGAAGGATCTGGCCGACGGTAACGGCAAGTTCTTCCAGCTGCTGAAGAAGGCGACGCATCCGCTGATCATCGTCGGACAGGGTGCGATGGCACGTCCGGACGGGGCGGCCGTGCTCGGCCAGGCGGCGAAGCTCGCCGTCGCAGTCAACGCCGCCAGGGCCGACTGGAACGGCTTTGCCGTGCTGCACACTGCCGCGGCACGCGTCGGCGGCCTCGATGTCGGGTTTGTGCCGGGCGAGGGCGGCGGGAACGTCGCCGGCATGCTGGGCGAGACCGATGTGCTGTTCCTGCTCGGCGCCGACGAAATCGACATGGCAAAGACCGGCGGCGCTTTCGTCGTCTATATCGGCACGCATGGCGACAAGGGCGCGCATCGCGCCAACGTCATCCTGCCGGGTGCCGCCTATACCGAGAAGTCGGGCACCTTCGTCAACACCGAGGGCCGCGTGCAGCAGACCAACCGGGCCGGCTTTGCGCCCGGCGAGGCGCGCGAGGACTGGGCGATCCTTCGGGCACTGTCGGATGTGCTCGGCAAGAAGCTGCCGTTCGATTCGCTGCCGCAGCTACGCGCAAAGCTCTATGCCGAATACCCGCATCTTGCCCGCATCGACCATGTCGCGGCCGGCGACCCGGCCGACATCGCCAGGGTTGCCAAGCTCGGCGGGCGGCTGAACAAGGGCACCTTCACCTCGCCGGTCAAGGATTTCTACCTGACCAACCCGATCGCGCGGGCTTCCGCGGTGATGGCCGAGTGCTCGGCTTTGGCGAAGAACGGCTTCAGGCAGGCGGCGGAGTAGATATGGACACCTTCTTCTCCTTCTACGTGCTGCCGGCGCTGCTGATCCTTTTGAAGTCGGTCGTGCTGATCGTCGTTCTGTTGATCTTCGTCGCCTATGTGCTTTACGCCGACCGCAAGATCTGGGCGGCGGTGCAATTGCGCCGCGGACCGAACGTCGTCGGCCCGTGGGGCACGCTGCAGGCGTTCGCCGATCTGCTGAAATTCGTCTTCAAGGAGCCGGTCATCCCGTCCGGCGCCAACAAGGGCGTTTTCCTGCTGGCGCCCTTGGTGTCGGCGGTGCTGGCGATCTCTGCCTGGGCGGTCATACCGGTCAATGAAGGCTGGGCGATCGCCAACGTCAATGTCGGCATCCTCTATGTCTTCGCCATCTCCTCGCTCGAGGTCTATGGCGTCATCATGGGCGGCTGGGCGTCCAATTCGAAATACCCCTTCCTCGGCGCGCTGCGCTCGGCGGCGCAGATGGTGTCCTACGAAGTCTCCATCGGTTTCGTCATCGTCACCGTGCTGCTTTGCGTCGGCTCGCTCAACCTGTCCGACATCGTCTTGTCGCAGCAGGACGGGCTGGGCACGCGGCTCGGCCTGCCCAACACCTTCCTCGACTGGCATTGGCTGTCGCTGTTCCCGATGTTCATCGTCTTCTTCATCTCGGCGTTGGCCGAGACCAACCGGCCGCCCTTCGACCTTGT
This sequence comes from Mesorhizobium sp. M0854, assembly GCF_040319815.1. Lineage (NCBI taxonomy): Bacteria > Pseudomonadati > Pseudomonadota > Alphaproteobacteria > Hyphomicrobiales > Phyllobacteriaceae > Mesorhizobium > Mesorhizobium sp. M0854. Next base: position 9,763 of record NZ_JAMYOL010000011.1, on the reverse strand, counting down.
GGAAGCCGAATCGGAACTCGTCGCCGGCCATATGGTCGAATATTCCTCGACGCCGTTCCTGTTGTTCTTCCTCGGCGAATATGTCGCCGTCGTCCTGATGTGCGCGCTGGCCACCATCCTGTTCCTTGGCGGCTGGCTGCCGCCCTTCAACTTCGCGCCGTTCACCTGGGTGCCGGGGCTGATCTGGTTCGTGCTCAAGGTCTGCCTGGTGTTCTTCATGTTCTCCATGGTGAAGGCGTTCGTGCCGCGCTACCGCTACGACCAGCTGATGCGGCTCGGCTGGAAGGTCTTCCTGCCGATCTCGCTGTTCATGGTGGTCGCCACCGCCGCCTTCCTCAAGATCACGGGGTTTGCGTGATGGGCAGTCTGATCGTTGGTTTTCTAGGCGCAGCTGTCGGCGTGCTTGTTGCGCTCTTTGGCAACGTCGTTGTGCTGCCCTACGTTTTGCGGCAACAGGACCAAAGGTTGGCAGCAAACTACCGAGTGCCGGTGTTTGGCTGGGACAAGCAGATATTGGCGTCGATGACGAGACTTGCATACCGTTTCCTGATGCCTGTCTTTTTCGGATTTATCGGCGCAATCGCTGCAACACAGATCTTTGGGGGTGCTGAATGAGTACGCTATCCCAGGCCGCCAAGTCACTGCTTTTGCAGGACTTCGTCAGCGCTTTCTTCCTGTCGATGCGCCAATTCTTCGCGCCGAAGGAGACCATCAACTATCCGCATGAAAAGGGGCCGGTCAGCCCGCGCTTCCGTGGCGAACATGCGCTGCGCCGCTACCCGAACGGCGAGGAACGCTGCATCGCCTGCAAACTATGCGAGGCGATCTGCCCGGCACAGGCCATCACCATCGAAGCCGGCCCACGCCGCAACGACGGCACGCGACGCACCGTGCGCTACGACATCGACATGGTGAAATGCATTTACTGCGGCTTCTGCCAGGAAGCCTGCCCGGTCGACGCCATTGTCGAGGGGCCGAATTTCGAATTCGCGACGGAAACGCGCGAGGAGCTGTATTACGACAAGGACCGGCTCCTGGCCAATGGCGACCGCTGGGAGCGTGAACTGGCGCGCAACATCTCGCTGGATGCGCCTTACCGCTGATATTTGACGCATGGACGGGGCGAGGGCCCTCGTTTAAGGAACATGCAACTTGCCGACCGGAGGCGGTGGCAAAAAAAACAGGACGAACGTCCTGTTCTGACAGGAAACCCGGGGGAACCCATGCTGAGTGGACTAGAGGCGGCCTTTTTCTACCTCTTCGCCTTTGTCGCGGTGGCATCGGCGTTCATGGTCATATCGGCGCGCAATCCCGTGCATTCGGTGCTGTTCCTGATCCTGACCTTCTTTAACGCCGCCGGCCTGTTCATGCTGACCGGCGCCGAGTTCCTGGCGATGATCCTGCTCGTCGTCTATGTCGGCGCGGTGCTGGTGCTGTTCCTGTTCGTCGTCATGATGCTCGACGTCGACTTCGCCGAAATGAAGGAAGGCGCCCTGCAATATGCACCAATCGGCGCGCTGGTCGGGCTGATCCTGGCGGCGGAGCTGATCGTGGTGCTCGGCGGCTATACATTCGCGCCGAAACTGGCGGCGACGGTTGCCAAGCCTATTCCGGACCTGGCCGCGCGCTCCAACACGGCAGCGCTCGGCGACATCCTCTATACGGATTACCTCTATTATTTCCAGGTGGCTGGGCTGGTGCTGCTGGTCGCCATGATCGGCGCCATCGTGCTGACGCTGCGCCACAAGCCGGGCGTCAAGCGGCAGTCGATCGCCGCCCAGGTCGGCCGCACGGCGGCAACCGGAGTGGAAATCCGCAAGGTCAAGACGGGCGAAGGAGTCTGAGATGGTCGTCGGCATCGCGCACTACCTGACCGTATCGGCGATCCTGTTCACGCTCGGCGTGTTCGGCATCTTCCTGAACCGCAGGAACGTCATCGTCATCCTGATGTCGATCGAGCTGATCCTGCTTGCCGTCAACATCAATTTCGTCGCCTTCTCGGCGGCGCTCGGCGACCTGGTCGGCCAGGTGTTCGCACTGTTCGTGCTGACGGTCGCGGCGGCCGAAGCGGCGATCGGCCTTGCCATTCTCGTCGTCTTCTTCCGCAACCGCGGCTCGATCGCGGTCGAAGACGTGAACATGATGAAGGGTTGACGGAACCACCATGTATCAGGCCATCGTCTTCCTTCCGCTGCTCGGCTTCTTGATCGTCGGCCTGTTCGGCACTTCGCTCGGCGCCAAGGCTTCAGAATACATCACCTCCGGCTTCCTGGTGATAGCGGCTGTGCTGTCGTGGGTCGCCTTCTTCTCGGTCGGCTTCGGCGGCGGCGAGGTGTTCACCGTGCCGGTGCTGCGCTGGATCCAGTCTGGCGGCCTTGAAGCGTCCTGGGCGCTCAGGATCGACACGCTGACGGTGGTCATGCTGGTCGTCGTCAACACGGTGTCGTCGCTGGTCCACATCTACTCGATCGGCTACATGCATCACGATCCGGACCGGCCGCGCTTCTTCGCCTATCTGTCGCTGTTTACCTTCGCCATGCTGATGCTGGTGACGGCCGACAACCTCGTGCAGATGTTCTTCGGCTGGGAAGGCGTCGGCCTTGCCTCCTATCTGCTGATCGGCTTCTGGTACAAGAAGCCGTCGGCCAATGCGGCTGCGATCAAGGCCTTCGTCGTCAACCGCGTCGGCGATTTCGGCTTTGCGCTCGGCATATTCGGCGTGTTCGTGCTGTTCGGCTCGGTCAATCTCGGCACCATCTTCGCCAATGCGGCGACGTTCATTCCGGCGGAAGGCGCGCCGCAAGGCGCGGCCGTGCTGACCTTCCTCGGCTATGCACTCGACAAGCAGGCTGCGATGACGGTCGTCTGCCTGCTCCTGTTCATGGGCGCCATGGGCAAGTCGGCGCAGGTGCCGCTGCACACCTGGCTGCCGGATGCCATGGAGGGCCCGACGCCGGTCTCGGCACTGATCCATGCCGCGACCATGGTGACGGCAGGCGTGTTCATGCTGGCGCGGTTGTCGCCGCTGTTCGAGCTGTCGCATTCGGCACTGACGGTGGTCACCTTCATCGGCGCTTTCACCGCCTTCTTCGCGGCGACCGTCGGTCTCGTCCAGAACGACATCAAGCGCGTCATCGCCTATTCGACCTGTTCGCAGCTCGGCTACATGTTCGTGGCGCTCGGCGTCGGCGCCTATGGCGCAGCGATTTTCCATCTGTTCACCCACGCCTTCTTCAAGGCGCTGCTGTTCCTCGGCTCGGGCTCGGTCATCCACGCCGTCTCCGACGAGCAGGACATGCGCAAAATGGGCGGCCTGAGGACGCTGATCCCGACGACTTACTGGATGATGGTGATCGGCACGTTGGCGCTGACCGGTGTCGGCATTCCGGTAACGATCATCGGCACGGCCGGCTTCTTTTCCAAGGACGCCATCATCGAAGCGGCCTTCGCCGGCCACAATGCGGTAGCCGCGTTTGCCTTCATATTGCTGGTCATTGCTGCCTGCTTCACCTCCTTCTACTCCTGGCGGCTGATCTTCATGACCTTCCACGGCGAGCCGCGGGCCAGCCACGAGGTCATGCACCATGTCCATGAATCGCCACCGGTCATGCTGGTGCCGCTGTTCATCCTGGCGGCGGGCGCGCTGTTCGCCGGCGTGATCTTCCACGGCGCCTTCATCGGCGAGGGCTATGCCGAATTCTGGAAGGCGTCGCTGTTCACGCTGCCGGACAACCACATCCTGCACGAAATCCACGAAGTGCCGTTGTGGGTCGAGCTGTCACCGTTCATCGCCATGCTGATCGGCTTTGCGATTGCCTGGCAGTTCTATATTCGCGCGCCGGAAATGCCTCGGAGCGTCGCCGCCAACCATCGCCTGCTTTACGCCTTCCTGCTCAACAAATGGTATTTCGACGAGCTCTACGACTTCCTGTTCGTGCGGCCGGCAAAGCGCCTCGGCAGCTTCCTGTGGAAGACAGGCGACGGCACCGTCATCGATGGGCTCGGGCCGGACGGCATTTCGGCGCGCGTCGTCGACGTCACCAACCGGGTCGTCAAGCTGCAGACCGGCTATCTCTACCACTATGCCTTCGCCATGCTGATCGGCGTTGCCGCACTCGTCACCTGGATGATGCTCTGATGACCGCCTGGCCGATCCTATCGCTGGTCACCTTCCTGCCGCTGGTTGGTGTGCTGCTCATTCTTTTCGTGCGTGACGACAGCGAGAACGCGCGCCGCAACATCCGCGCCATCGCGCTGTTCACGACTGCGTTCACCTTCGTGGTTTCGCTGTTCATCTGGACCGGCTTCGACAATTCGCAGCCTGGCTTCCAGTTCGTTGAGAAGTTTGCCTGGCTGGATTCCGGCATCTCCTACCATATGGGCGTAGACGGCATCTCCATGCTGTTCGTCATCCTGACCACCTTCCTGATGCCGCTCTGCATTCTCGCCTCGTGGGAATCGATCGAGAAGCGCGTCAAGGCCTATATGATCGCCTTCCTGCTGCTCGAGACGCTGATGATCGGCGTGTTCTGCGCGCTCGACATCGTCTTGTTCTATGTCTTCTTCGAAGCCGGCCTGATCCCGATGTTCATCATCATCGGCGTGTGGGGCGGCAAGCGGCGCGTCTATGCCTCGTTCAAGTTCTTCCTCTATACGCTGGCCGGCTCGGTGCTGATGCTGCTCGCCATCATGGCGATGTTCTTCCAGTCCGGCACCACCGATATCCCGACGCTTCTGACGCATAACTTCCCGGCCAATATGCAGACCTGGCTATGGCTTGCCTTCTTCGCGTCCTTCGCGGTGAAGATGCCGATGTGGCCGGTGCATACCTGGCTGCCGGACGCACATGTCGAGGCGCCGACGGCCGGCTCGGTGATCCTGGCCGCCATCCTGCTCAAGATGGGCGGGTACGGCTTCCTGCGTTTTTCGCTGCCGATGTTTCCGATCGCATCCGAAATGTTCGCGCCGCTGATCTTCACGCTTTCCGTCGTCGCCATCATCTACACCTCGCTGGTGGCGCTGATGCAGGAGGACATGAAGAAGCTGATCGCCTATTCGTCGGTCGCTCACATGGGCTTCGTCACCATGGGAATCTTCGCGATGAACCAGGAAGGCGTCCAGGGTTCGATCTTCCAGATGCTGTCGCACGGCCTGGTCTCCGGCGCGCTGTTCCTCTGCGTCGGCGTCGTCTACGACCGCATGCACACGCGTGACATCGACGCCTATGGCGGGTTGGTCAACAACATGCCGAAATATGCGACCGTGTTCATGATCTTCACCATGGCCAATGTCGGCCTGCCCGGCACCAGCGGCTTCGTCGGCGAGTTCCTGACCATGCTCGGCGTGTTCCGGGTCAACACCTGGGTGGCGTTCTTCGCCGCCACCGGCGTCGTCCTTTCGGCGGCCTATGCGCTCTGGCTCTACCGCAAGGTGATCTTCGGCGCGCTGACCAAGGAAAGCCTGAAAGGCCTGCTCGACCTGTCGACGCGCGAGAAGGTGATCATCTATCCGCTGGTCGCGCTGGTCATCTTCTTCGGCGTCTATCCGGCGCCGATCTTCGACGCGACCGCCGAATCGGTCAAGGCGCTCGTTACCAATGTCACCGCATCCATCGGCGCCGCGCAGACCGCGGCGGCGAACTGACTGGGGGTTTGCGAACCATGACGCCGGACCTTCTCTCAAGCCTGTCGCTCTCGACGCCAGAGCTGATCCTCGCCATCGGCGCCTTGGCGCTGTTGATGCTCGGCGCCTATTCGCGCGCCAACACCACCGTCACGGTGAGCGGCCTTGCCGTCGCCGTGCTGGTGATCGCCGGCGCCTGGCTGGTCTTTTCGCCGGGACAGGGCAACGCCTATGGCGAAGCCTTCATCCAGGATCCGTTCGCCCGCTTCATGAAGGTGCTGGCGCTGGTCGGCTCGGCGGTGACGCTGGTCATGTCGGTCCGCTTTGCCCAGGCGGAGCGTTTCGACAAGTTCGAATATCCGGTGCTGATCCTGCTCTGCACGCTCGGCATGATGCTGATGATCTCGGCCAACGGCATGATCGGGCTCTATCTCGGCCTCGAGCTGCAATCGCTGGCGATCTACGTGCTGGCGGCGATCAACCGGGACAATCTGCGCTCGACCGAGGCCGGGCTGAAGTACTTCGTCCTTGGCGCGCTGTCGTCGGGCATGCTGCTTTACGGCATCTCGCTGGTCTACGGCTACACCGGCAACACCGGCTTCCAGGAGATCGCCGCGGCGCTGAGCGGCGGCGAGCGCCAGCTCGGCCTCGTCTTCGGCCTGGTTTTTGTGCTGGCCGGCCTTGCCTTCAAGATCTCGGCGGTGCCGTTCCATATGTGGACGCCCGACGTCTATGAGGGCGCGCCGACGCCGGTGACGGCTTTTCTGGCGGCGGCACCGAAGATGGCGGCGATGGCGCTGATGGTGCGCGTCACCATGGGCGCCTTCAAGCCGATCGCCGCCGACTGGCAGCAGATCATCGTCTTCATCTCGATCGCCTCGATGGCGCTTGGTGCCTTCGCGGCCATCGGCCAGACCAACATCAAACGGCTGATGGCCTATTCCTCCATCGGTCATATGGGTTATGCGCTGGTCGGCCTTGCCGCGAACAGCCAGGACGGCGTGCGCGGCGTCGCCATCTACATGTTGATCTATCTGGTGATGACGCTCGGCACCTTCGCCTTCATCCTCGCCATGCGGCGCAAGGAGGGCAATGTCGAGCAGATCAGCGATCTCGCCGGCCTGTCGGCGACCAATCCGATCATGGCGACGATCCTCACCATCCTGATGTTCTCGCTGGCCGGTATCCCGCCACTCGCCGGCTTCTGGGGGAAATGGTACGTGTTCCTCGCCGCCATCAATGCCAACCTCTATGCGCTGGCGATCATCGGCGTACTGGCGTCTGTGGTGGGCGCCTATTATTATCTGCGCATCATCAAGATCATGTGGTTCGACGAACCGGTCGGCGGCTTCGTGCCGATGGCGACCGAACTGCGCGTCGTGCTCGGTGTCTGCGGCGCTTTCGTGCTGTTCTACGTGCTGATCGGCGGCCCGATCGGAACCTACGCCGCTGCTGCGGCCAAGACCTTCTTCTGACGGAATGACGTTCAGGCTGGCTCCAACCGCGGCTTCGGACGGGTTCCGGCTCGAGGCGCACGACACGGTCGGCTCCACCAATGCGCTGGCGCTGGAGCACGCGCGGGCCGGCGATCCGGGCAAACTCTGGGTCGTCTCAAAAAAGCAGGAAGCCGGGCGTGGTCGCCGTGGCCGCGCCTGGGCGACGCCCGAGGGCAATCTGGCAGCGACGCTGCTGGTGATCACCAACACCGAGCTTCGGCTTGCCGCGACGCTCGGCTTCGTTGCCGGACTGGCGCTGGCCGACGCGCTCGATGCTGTCGTGCCGAAGGGCAGGATCGCGATCGGCCTCGATGGTGCGAGCCAAGGCAAGAACCGTTTCGAACTGAAATGGCCGAACGATGTGCTTGCCTCGGGCGCCAAGCTCGCCGGCATCCTGCTGGAATCGGCGATGCTGGATGGCGACCGTTCGGCGGTGGCTGTCGGTATCGGCGTCAACGTGGTGGCATACCCTGAGGATTTGCCTTATCCAGCGACGTCGCTCAGCGCGCTGGGGTCTGCTTGCGATGCCGAGACGCTGTTTCTGGCGCTGTCGGATGCCTGGAGCGAGAATGCGCGGCTGTGGAACGAAGGGCGTGGGCTTGCCGCCGTCAGGCGGCGCTGGCTGGCGCGTGCGGCGGGGCTTGGCGGGCAGGTTGCTGTCAGAATTGACGGTAATGTGGTGCGCGGCACCTTCGAGACCATTGACGAGGACTGCCGTTTCGTGATCCGCGACGATGAAGGTTCGGTTCTGACGATCGCCGCCGGCGACGTGCATTTCGGCGCGGTTGCCTCGGCCGGCGTTTGACCGGCCAATACGTTTGACTGGCCAGGTATTTGACCAGCTTGAATTTGACCGGCCGACAATTTTGACCGGCCGACAATTTTGACCGGCCCGCAATTTTGACCGGCAAGGAAGGAAAGACCATGGCGACAGCGGAAAACGCCGAACTTGTCTTCGTGCCGCTTGGCGGTGTCGGCGAGATCGGCATGAACTTCGCCCTCTACGGCTATGGGCCGGCCAATGCGCGCGAATGGATCGTCGTCGACGTCGGCGTCACCTTTCCCGATGCAACCCTGCCCGGCGTCGACCTGGTTCTGCCCGACACACGCTTCATCGAGGAGAATGTCGCCAATCTGCGCGGCATCGTCATCACCCATGCGCATGAGGACCATTACGGCGCGCTCCACGACATCTGGCCGAAGCTCAAGGCGCCGGTGTGGATGACGCCGTTCAGCGCCGGCCTGCTGGAAGCCAAGCGGCAGGGCGAGCAAGGGGCGCCGAAGATCCCGGTGACGATCTACCGGGCCGGCGAGAAATTCACCGTCGGCCCGTTCGAGATCGAGGCCATCCCTGTTGCGCACTCCATTCCCGAGCCGATGTCGCTGGCGATCACGACGCCGGCCGGCGTCGTCATCCATACCGGCGACTGGAAGATCGATCCGGCGCCGACGGTCGGGCCGATGACCGACGAGGCGCGCTTCCGAGCCTATGGCGACAAGGGCGTGCTGGCGCTGGTCTGCGATTCCACCAATGCGATGCGGGAAGGGGAATCGCCGTCCGAAGTGGCGGTGGGCGAGGGCCTCAAGAGCGTCATCCAGAACGCCAAGGGCCGGGTCGCCGTCACCAGCTTCTCCTCCAATGTCGGGCGTATCGTCTCCATCGCCAAGGCGGCGCGGGATGCCGGCCGCCAGTGCCTGGTGATTGGCCGCTCGATGAAGCGCGTCATCGATGTGGCTGATGAACTCGGCTATATGGACGGGTTGCCGGAATTCATCGCCGAGGAGGATTACGGCTTCATCCCGCGCGAAAACCTCGTCATCATCTGCACCGGCAGCCAGGGCGAGCCGCTTGCCGCACTTGCCAAGCTGTCGCGCGACGAGATGAAGTCGGTGGCGCTGACGGCCGGCGACACGGTGGTGTTTTCCTCGCGCACCATTCCCGGCAACGAGAAGGCGATCCTCGAAATCAAGAACCGCCTGATCGATCTCGGCATCAAGATCATCGAGGACGGCGATGCGCTGGTGCATGTCTCCGGCCATCCACGCCGCAGCGAATTGCGCAAGATGTATGAATGGGTGCGGCCGCAAATCGGCGTTCCCGTGCATGGCGAAGCGGCGCATCTGGTGGCGCAGGGCTCGCTGATGTCGACGTCCGGCATCGGCCAGGTCGCGCAGGTGCGCGACGGCGACATGCTCAGGCTGTATCCGGGTGCCGCCGCCATCATCGACCAGGTGCCGTTCGGCCGCATCTACAAGGACGGAAGGCTGATCGGCAGCGACCAGGCGATGGGCATTCGCGATCGCCGCAAGCTGTCCTTCGCCGGCCATGTCGCCGTCAATGTCGTGCTCGACGACAAATACGAGCTTGCCGGCGATCCCGATCTGGTCGCCATCGGCGTCGCCGAGGCCGACGGCAGCGGCGAGAGCCTGGAAGACCTGATGATCGATGCGGCAATCGGCGCCGTGGACTCCATCCCCCGCCAGCGCCGAAAAGACCTCGACCTGGTCCAGGAGGCGGTGGGCCCCCCCGGGGGGGGGGCGGGCCCACCACACCGGGGGGACAAAGCCCGGGGGGGGGGGTTTTTGACCACGGTGGGCACAAAGGGGTATGGGGGGATGGGGGGGAATGTGTTTGGGATTTTGGT